>JAIWOJ010000115.1 GCA_020216965.1 Prosthecobacter sp. | reverse complement strand
TGCGGATGGCCTGTTCTGCCGCTGCGATGGCCTCTGCTTTTTGGCCGAGCTGGGCGTGGATGGTGGCGCGGGCGTAGGGGATGGTGGGGTCGCGTGGGTCGGCGGTTTCGGCTTGTTTGAGGGCGGCGATGGCTTCGGCGGTCTGGCCTTGTTGGCTGAGGGCGAGGCCGAGGTTGTACCAGGCGCGGGCAAAGCGGGGCTGGAGGCGCACGCATTCGCGTAGGGCGGCGGCGGTGGCAGCGAGGTCGCCGGTTTCGCTCAAAGCTAGGCCCAGTTCATAATGGTATTGGGCTTCGTTGGGGGCGAGCTGGATGGCATCGCGCAGTTTTTGGATGGTTTGGGGGGTGTTGCCAGCGGTGCTGTGCAGTAGGGCGAGGTCGTGGTGAAAGGGGGGGGAGTTGGGGTCCCAGCGGATGGCGGTCTCCATGTGCTGGATGGCTGCTGGGAGGTCACGCTGTGCGTAGTGCCATTGGCCGAGCTGCATTTGGCCGCTGGGCTGGTCGGCGTTGTGTTGGAGCATGTGTTGGAGGTCTTTGGCGGCGGGGCTGTCGAGGTTTAGGTTTTCCCGCAGTGCCCAGGCGGCGGTGACGCGTACGCTGCGTGCAGGGTCGGTGAGGAGTTTTTCTAAGGCGGGGCGGACGCCAGGGGCGGCCAGGGCGGGCTCTAGGCTGCGTGCTGCGGATTGGCGGACGAGTGGATGCTCATGCTGGAGCTGGTTTTGCAGTGCGGTGATGACGGCGGGCTCAGCGGCCCAGCGGTCGAGCAGGAGGCTGGCGCTGGCTTTCCAGTGGGGGATTTCATCGCTTTCGAGGAGGGCTAGTAGGCCGTCGCGGGCGGTGGGGTTGCCCTGGCGTGCTTGGGCGATGAGGGTGGCGCGGCTGCGGGTTTTGCGGTTCATTTTTTCACCCCACCACTTCTCTGTGGCGGTGATTGACCATTCGGTGTCTTTGTCGGTGTGGCATTTGTTGCAGGCGTTGGGGATGCCGAACTGTTTGGTCAGCAGGGGGTCGGGGATGGTGAAGCCGTGGTCGTGCCGGGGATGGCGCTGCATGTAGGTGGTCTGCGGCATGTGGCAATGGATGCACTGGTTGCCGGTGCTGGCGGTGCTGTGAAAGCTGTGTGCTTCTGGCTGGATGGGGGGGGCATTGGGGAAGCCGCCTGGGGTATGGCACCTGAGGCAGAGCTGGTTGCCGGGGAGGATGGTTTTCATGCTGTGCATGTCGTGGCAGTCCATGCAGCGGACGCCAGCGTGGTACATGCGGCTGCTGAGAAAGCTGGAGAATTCATAGTTCTCATCGCGGATCTGGCCATCGGGGTAATAGATGTCGGTGCCGTCGGTGATGGTGAGCTGGTAGTGGTCCCAGAAGGATTCGCCGGGCACGAAGTCGCCGGTGATCTCGCCGCGCCGGGCGTGGCAGCCTGCGCAGTTTTCGAGGTGTTGGTCACGGCTCCACTTCGTGAGGGTGGGGTCTTTTTGCCCGCTGCCTTTGTATTGCATCTGCCAGTCGCTATGCGCTTTCATGGGGCCGTGGCAGGATTCGCAGCTCACGGTCATCTCAGCCATGGTGGTGTGGTAGGTGTCGGTGCTGGGGTTGTAGTTTTTGCGCACGCGGGTGTTGTGGCAGCTTGCGCACATTTGGTTCCAGACCATGCCGCGCCCGGTCCAGTGGCCCCATTCGCCGGGCTTGCGGTCTTCATTGCCATAGACGTTGAACCAGTCGCCCTTGTGGGGATCAAAGCAGGCCTCCATGGCATGGAGCGCGCCGCGTGGTCCATGGACGAGGAATTGCCGTAGCGGATCATGGCCGATGACGCGCTGGACGGGGTAGGGCTGATTTTTGCCATCAAAGCCTAAGGAGACGATCTCAAAGCCATCTTTGCCCTGGCGGGCCTCTGTTTTCTGTGTGCCGTGGGTGAAGATCTGGGGGGGCTGAAAGGCGGCAAGGTCGAGGGCATCTGTGGGCAGGCGCTCTGCCAGCCCGTGGTGGGAGCCCTGCCACTTGGTGAATTCCGCCTCGTGACAGCTACGGCAGCTGGCGGAGCCTGCATATTGGGCAAAAACCGCTTTTTCGTCGGGCATGACGTAGGGCTGGATGGGCCTGGCAGGTGCTTCGGTGATTGGCACGGGGGTGTAGTTTGGCTGGGGCCAGAGTGCCCAGGCGATGAGGGCGATGAGCCCTGCCAGCCCGCCGATGAGGATGAGCCCTGCTTTTGCGTTTGAGGCAGGGGGCATCGGGGCGGGGGACGGCTGTTTTTTCATCGGCAGGATGGGATACGCGCGGTGTGCTGCGAACGTCGGCCAGGCGGGCGATTTCGCAGGGAAGGGGAGGGGAGGTCAATCCTCTGCGCTGCCGCTTTCGCCACGCCATGGGCAGATGCCGCGCTTGCTGGGGGCGGAGACAAAGGCGAGCAGGCGGGCTGCGGGCTCATCCCATTCGCGCTCACGGGCGATGGCGAGCGCTTGAGAGAGATTTTTGCCGGAGCAAAAGAGCAGTTTGAATAGCTCTTTGATGGCGGCACGCTGGGCTGCGGTAAAGCCCTGGCGGCGGAGTCCGATGACATTGAGGCCGGTGATGCGGTTGGTGCGCATGGCGGCAGAGAAATGGGGGATGTCTTTGCCAAAACTGCCATTGCCCTGGATGACGCAGGAGTCTCCGATGCGGATGAACTGATGGAAGACCGCGCCGCCGCCGATGAAGGTGTTGTTTCCCACCTGGATGTGCCCGGCGAGGAGGCAGGCATTGGCGAGGATGTTGCGGTCGCCCAACTGCACATCGTGCGCGAGGTGGGCACCGGCCATGAGGAAATTGCCCTCGCCCAGGCGGGTGTAGCTGCCCGGTTTGCTGCCACGGTGGATGGTGACGTGTTCGCGAATGATGTTGCGCGGGCCGAGGATGACGCCGCTATCCGTCTCTGGCTGGAAGTGGATGTCCTGGGGATCTGCGCCGATGATGGCGGCGCGCCCGATGGAGCTGCCCGCGCCGATCTCGACGCGCCCGACGATCTGGGCATGGGCCTCAATGCGCACGCCGGCACCCACTTTGACCGGGCCATCGAGGATGGCGTAAGGGCCGATGAAAACCTCTGCGGCAAGCTCCGCCGCCGGGTGGATGATCGCCGTGGGATGAATCATCGAGAAAAGTCGATCCGCGCTGCTGGCGAGGGTGGGAGGTTACCAGATGCGCCGGAAGAAACGACCCACGGCGCTGTGGGCGGACACTGGCTTGACGTAGGTATCGCTGCCATTGCCAGCCCCAGTCGCAGCCTCTGTGACGTAGAGCGGCCCGGTGTGGTCGATGACTTTGACGCTGCTGATCTCAATGCGTGCGATGGGGCAATCGTTGCTGTCCACGGGCATTTTTGAAATGCGCTCAAGCACCTCGATCCCGGAGATGACCTGCCCAAAGACGGTGTATTTGCCGTCGAGGGGGCCATAGTTGCCGAGGGCAAAATAAAACTGGTAGCCGTTGGAGCGACGGCTGGGATTGACCTTATCACTCCTCCGCCCCATGGCGACGGCACCCCGGCGGTGGGGTCTTTTAATCTCGGCGGGCACCGTTTTTCCCTCTCCACCCGTGCCCCAGCGATCGCGCGCGCCTTCATCGGAGCTGAGCGGGTCGCCCGTCTGGACGATGAAGCCTTCGATAGCTCGGTGAAAGGCCAGCCCCTTGTAGGCACCCGTTTCGACGTTGTCCAGGAAGTTGGAGACGGTCATGGGGGCGTCTTGAGGATAGAGCTCAAACATGACGGTCTGCGTGGCACCGCCGAACTTGATCTCCATGACGGCGATTTTGTGTTGGGAGTCCTTGGCCCAGGTGGCAGGATCGGCGAGCTTGGGGGCTTTCAGCGTGGTTTTACGCGCGGGCGCTGGCGGGCTAGCGGCACGGTCCACCTCTTCAAAGAGCTTGCGCTGTGCTTCATCGGCAATGCGCTCAATGGCAGGGAGGTCTGGCGCGGTAAGCCCCTGCACGGGGTCAGCAGGCGCGCCGGGAGGCGTCACCGTGGGAGAGAGAGTCTGACCCTGCAAAGCAGCGGATGCAGCCAGAAAGACGAGGGCAAACAGGGGTGAAGTGGACGCTTTCACGAGGTAGCGAAGAGGGGGATGACGGGCTCAGCGCAAGTTGGCAGGCACGGAAGCGGGCGCTGCCTGCTGAGGGGGTGGGGAATTCACCGTCTCACGGGCTGGAGGTGCGGCAGGGGTGGGCGCACTGGCCGCCGGTGCAGCAGAGGCAGAGCGTGGCCCATTGTCGATGTACTGGAACACACGGCGTGGTCCGCCCTTGGACTTCCGAGGAGGCAGCCCCCAGCGCACATCCAGGGCATCCATTTCTGCCACGGTGGGGTTCACGGCGTCTGCCTGCTCACCAAACTGGCAGGAAGAAAGCAGACTGATGCTGAAAGCGCAGGCGAGGAGGGGGAATAGGCGCGGCAGGCTCATTGATTCAGGAAAGCGGATATTTTGATCTGTGGGTCCACACTAGGCAGGGCATCTCCCAGCCGCAACACAGAATCCAGCGCCACCGCACCCTGACGCACATAGGCCAGCCCCACCCAGCGCTGGGTGCTAGGGTGCAGAGCGGCGCTGGTGATGTGGCCCACCTCACGCTCACCCAGCCACAGCTTGCTGCTAGCTCGCACAGCCGTGGTATCGCCATCCTTCTCCCACGCGATTAGCTCGTGGGGCATTTTGCCAGTGGTTTTGATCCGGGAGAGCACTTCCTGGCCGATGTAGCAGCCCTTGGTGAAGCTCATGCAGCTTTTTTCCAGCCCGGCCTCTTGAGGAAAGCGGT
The DNA here is from genome assembly GCA_020216965.1 of Prosthecobacter sp. Classification (GTDB taxonomy): domain Bacteria; phylum Verrucomicrobiota; class Verrucomicrobiia; order Verrucomicrobiales; family Verrucomicrobiaceae; genus Prosthecobacter. Next base: position 2,111 of record JAIWOJ010000115.1, on the reverse strand, counting down.
CGGCATTGATCTCCGACGGCCAGGCGGGCACACGCTGGAGGATGCGCAGGGTTTCGGCGTCTGCGGCACTGAGCACGGGGCAGCCATCTGTCAGCAGCAGGTCTGGCGGCATGGATGTGGGGAGCCAAAAGTCACGCCCATGGCGGCCAAAACGCTCTGCCGCGAGACCGCGCACCTCAGGTGGGCACCCCCCAGGCATATCGCTCACCCCCGCAGGGCTGAGGCGATGCCAGAGCTGCCAGGCATCACTCACATCTTCCAGCACGGCATCGTCCGAGATGATGTAGCGCTCTAGCCGCATCCCCAGCGGCTCACGCAGGTCGGGGGCAGCGTCGAGCCACAGGCTATCATCTGCGGCATGGATAAAGACATCCCCTTCCATCCTGCCCTTGGCATTCGTGACGCAGGCATGGAGCGCAGAGGTACTGTTGGCAGAGCGCACGTCGTTCGTGACCTGGCCGTTCAGGTAGCGCACGCGGTCTGCCCCACTCAGCCGCCATTTCGCGAGGCTAGAGAGATCCACCCACGCGCCCTGGTGCATGATTTTTTGCAGCAAATCAGAATCCATGCCTGGAGCTTAAGCGTGCCGTCCTTTGAAGGTGAGTTCCGCGATGCCTGATTTATCCAGACCTCCCAAGCCCAGAGCGACCATCTTTTCATACTGGGCCGTGGTGGCATCATTCAGGGGCAGATTCAGCCCCACTCCACGCGCTAGCCCCTGGGCGATACCGCTGTCTTTGGCCGCATGTTCGGCAGAGAACCAGCAATCGTGCTCCCGTGCGCACATATCGCCACCGTCTGTCTCTAGCACACGGCTGTTTGCCCCCGTCTGGGAAAAGACCTCTCGGATCATATCCAAATCATGCCCCAGGGCAGCAGCTAGCCCCAGCCCCTCAGCCAGACCAGCGGTGTTGATATTCATCACCATATTTACCAGCGCCTTCACCTCCGCTGCACGGCCAGGCCCGCCTACAAAACGGCGGTTCACGCTCATTTGCTCGATCATCGGCAGCACTTGCTGATACACGGCCTCATCCCCGCCCAGCATCAGGTACAGCTTGCCCTCGCGCGCATGGCTGATGCTGGAGGCCATGCATGCCTCTAGGCTGTGTGCGCCCACTTTTTTGGCTGCCTCATCCACTTCGCGGTGGATGGCTGGGGAGAGCGTCGCGCAGTTGATAAAAATTTTACCTTGAGCACCCATCAACAAAGAGTCTGCAGCATCAAAAAAGATCGCGCGCATCGCGGCATCATTCGTCACCACGGTAAAAATCACATCGGCCGCTGCCGTCACGTTCGCTAGCTTTTCCGGGGCCGCACAGCCAAGCTCCGCCGCCAGGGATGTGGCAGCTTCCCGGTTCACATCATACACCGCGGTGATGGAAAAGCCGCAGTCTTTCAAGCGGCGGGCCATATTGGCTCCCATGCGACCGACTCCGACAAAGGCGATTGTTTGGCTCATAAATTTCCGAAGGTTAAGTTGGTGAGGAAAAGGGGCACCAGACTGGCAGCCGCAGCAATAGCGTGCAACTATCTTCCCGCGATTCCTGGCATCTCCATCCAGGGAGGGCCGTTTGTAGAGCCGAGTAGGTCTTTTTTCCAGACTCCACGGCTCCAAGGGCCTGAATTCATCAGAGAGAGTGTTCTTCAGCCGTGAGGGCCGATTCGCTCTTTGCCTTCTGGCATCTTAAAGCAAGCCATTGGCTCGTCTGTGAAGCGGCTAAAGCTATTCCTCCTCATGGCATCACGGCGCGCACGCGATAAAAGCTCCGGTATGGGAATGCGGGATGCTGGATCAGCAGCGTGCGAATGGTGCCACTGCTTTCAGTGATGCTCGCTGGGCCGGTGGGCGGTGCTCCGTTGACAGAAGTGGCCAGTGGTTCCCAGGCGATCAGGTTTTCGCTGAACTCGACGATGAGCGTTACACCGCGGGCAGCGCTGTTACGGCTAAGCGTGAGTGTGGCAATTCCATTGTCAAACAGCACACTGAGCGGCTGCGGGGCGATGAACTCGATCAGGTTCGGGATGCCGTTGCCATTCGCGTCCTGATGAGGCGCGGCGGAGGAGGGTGGCAGGTTGGTGGCACTCCAGCCGCCGTAAGTCTGCGGATT
>JAIWOJ010000114.1 GCA_020216965.1 Prosthecobacter sp. | reverse complement strand
CTCCGGCACCTCGTCCCAGGAGCGTTTCGGCTTCTGGCCGTCGCTGAGGTAGTAGCGGAATTCGTCGAACTTGATGTTTTCGAGGTCCTTCGTGGCCCAATGCGTGGGCATGGGCTTTTCCTGGAAGACCTTGAGCGCCTTGTGACGGAACTCGCGGATCCAATCGGGATCGCCTTTCACATCGGCGATGTAGTCGATGGTCTTTTCGGTGATACCGAAGCCGGAGTCGTATTTGTTGCGCTCCGGAAAGGTGAAGTCGCCGACGCTATCGACACGGATGTCGGAGATGTCGGGCACTTCGGTTTCAACGGGGGAATCGGGGGCGATGACCATGGGAATTTATGATTTAAGATTTATGACTTATGATTTGGCTCAGACGTGAGCTAGGGTGCGGCGGGGCTTGGCAAGTGCGCTTCTTGGCGGCGATGGCTTTGATCTCGTCGGCGATGGGGTCCCAGGATTCTTGGATGGGCTTGCGCTTCCAGTAGCTCTTGGGGAGCGGCCCGGAGTTCATGCGCTTGGCGTAGGTGCTGGATTCTTTCTGCGATAAATCTACAAAGCGGATGCCTCGCTTTTTGGACTCAGCTTCAAGCAAGCGAATATTGCGGCAGAAGAGATGCACTTGGGGGCCAAGCTCCTGGCTCAGCTTGGCTTTGGCTTCGTAGCACTCCTGAAGAACGGGATGATCGTGGTTCATGGCGGTGGCATGGCGAGGATTTGCTCCGGATTGCAGATGATGGGAAAGGAATAGTTGGCGACCTTGCACACAGCCTCAAAACGAGGCTTCAACTGCATGTTGCAAATGTGCTTCATGTTGTTGGTGAGCAGATAATCCATCTTGTGAACGGCGGCGAGGGCAAGATGGGTCGCGTCTGCTGCGGAGCCGTGAGGGATCACGCCGATGTTGAAAATGGCCTCGGCAAGGCGCTCGACCTCCGCTGTGACAGTCAAGAAGGGAAACTGTGTCACGATGGCCTCCCGCTCTGCTGCCTTCTGAGCTTCACCACCACGGACTTCAGCCAAGACCACCTCTGAACAATAGATTTGGTAGAGGTGAGAGGCTTTGTCCCACCATTCCTTTGCCGCTTCCTGCTGGGCACGAGCCTTGATCAGCTTGCTCGGGCGGGCCGTGAGCAGGCTGGGTATGGTCGTTTCCATGTAGAGGCGGGGTTTCATCGCTTAAACAAAATTAGCCAAGCTTTGAATGCTTGGTTTTGGCGGTGCTGGGTTCTAAATAGTGTTGGTTTATTGAGATAGCGATCAACCCTCGCGATAAGCTTGATCGAGAGGCCAGTCGATGTTGGGTGCAGAGGCAAAGATAGCGAAAGTCTTGGGGTAATCGGTCTTGTTGATTCGATTTCCTTTGAAGAACCAATGCACCGAACTCCGAACCTCAGGCCGGACTGTTTGGAGTGCTTCTGAGAATTTATCATCTCCAAGGTTCTTGAAAAGCTCGGCGAATGTCATGTCCATGGCTTCCAAGTCTTCACCACCCATCAATGGCTCATTAACGCGAACGTAGGCGCTCAGAAAACATGCACGGATTGCATCTTCATCACCTTTAGAGGCCTCTTTGAGTGCACAGGAACTACAACGCCAAGCGTCCAGTTTTTCGGCATATGATCCTGGGCTGCCTGTCTGGCTTTTACTTGGACTGCCACAACTGCACAAAGTTCCCAGAAGAACTCCGCCGAGAATCTTCATACTGAATAGTGATTGTTTGAGCGCTTGATTCATGGTTAGCAATGCTGTTACGCCGCCGCAGCCATCAGCTCCTCCTTGACCCAGTCGTAGCCTTTTTCTTCGAGCTTGAGGGCGAGGTCTTTGCCGCCGGTGTGGACGATCTGGCCGTCCATGAGGACGTGGACGATGTCAGGCTGGATGTAATTGAGGAGGCGCTGGTAGTGGGTGATGACGAGGAAGCCGCGGTTCTCGCTGCGCATGGCGTTCACGCCGCGGGAGACGATCTTGAGGGCGTCGATGTCGAGGCCGGAATCGGTTTCGTCGAGGATGGCGTATTTCGGCTCCAGCATCATGAGCTGGAGGATCTCGTTGCGCTTCTTTTCGCCGCCGGAGAAGCCTTCATTGACGCTGCGGCTGGTGAAGCTTCGGTCCATCTCGAGCTGGTCCATGCGGGCGTAGAGCTGCTTGTAAAACTTCACGGCGTCGATGTCCTCGCCCTTCGGCAGGCGGGCTTTCAGCGCGGCGCGGAGGAAGTTGGCGTTGCTGACGCCGGGGATTTCGTGCGGATACTGGAAGGCCAAAAACAGGCCGGCGCGGCTGCGGGCATCGACTTCCATCTCAAGAATGTTTTCGCCATCGAGCAGGACCTCGCCGCTGGTGACTTCGTAGTCTTCGTGGCCGCAGAGCACCTTGCTGAGCGTGCTTTTGCCGCTGCCGTTCGGGCCCATGATGGCGTGGACTTCACCGGGGTTGATCGTGAGGGTGAGGCCTTTGAGGATTTCGCGGCCGGGGATCTGGGCGTGGAGGTTTTTGATTTCGAGGGGCATGTGGGGGAGTGAAAAAGGATGCGTGAAGTGGGAAAAAGGTCAGCGCGCGGAGCACGCCTCGCAGGTGCCGTGGATGGCGACGTCCATGCGGGTGATTTTGGTGCCTTTGGGCAGGTTCCAGAACTTGGAGGGGTCAAATTCAGCGGCGGGGTGGGCGTCGATCACTTTCCCGCAGGTCTCGCAGTGGAAATGGACGTGCTCGTGCAGGTTGGCGCAGTAGCGCGACTGGCCGCGCTCAAGGTGCACTTGCTTGATGAGGCCGGCCGAGGTGAGGTGCTCCAGGCAGTTATAAACCGTGGCCAGCGAAATGCCGGGCGAGCGGGCTTTGACGCGGTCAAAGATATCCGTGGCGGTGGGGTGATCTGTGGAGGAGGCCAGAATCTCAAAAACCTCACGGCGATGGGGCGTGAGGCGCACATCCGCACCCAAGAGAGCCATCCGGCACTGGAGGCCAGTGGGCGATGGGGTAGAGCGTGAGGAGGCGTGTGGCATTGAGTTTTAGAATTAGAATTAGAATTGGAATGATTCTAAGCTTACATCGAACAAAACGAAGGGTCGGCAAGCCCTGGATGTCACTTTTTTCATCCATTTTTTCCTTATTCGATAAGGCTAGATTCGTGCTATTTAAGCATTTAATTTACAAATGCGAGCCCCATCATCTCGCAATCTTGTGTCTTCCCTGCTTGCTCATGACCCGCGGGAGGGCTAACTCGCCATGTGAACCAAGCCTTCGTCCTCGGGGCAGGTTTGGGCGAGCGGCTGCGGCCGCTGACGGACCAACTGCCCAAGCCGCTCATCCCATTTTTTCATAAGCCGCTGATCTCCAGAGCTTTCGATCATCTTCTCGCGGCCGGTGTGCAGCGTTTTGTGGTGAATACCCATCACCTTCCGGAGCAGTACGGGCTGGCTTTTCCTGAGCAAAACCACCGGGGCGCGCCGATCCAGTTCCGCGAAGAGACACCCGTGCGCCTGGAGACCGGCGGCGGCATCGCCAACGTGCGCGACCTGCTGGGGGACGAGCCTTTCCTCGTCTATAATGGCGACATCCTGACCGACCTGCCGCTGAAGCCACTGATCCGCGAGCACGCCCGTGGCGAAAACCTGGTGACCCTGGTGCTGCGCAGCCAGGGGCCCGCGCCACACATCGCCTGCGACCTGGAAAAAGGCGTGCTCACCGACATCCGGGGGATGCTCGGCACGGGAAATCCCGGAACGCACCTTTTCACCGGCATCTATGCCTGCAGCCCTGAGTTTCATGAGTGGCTCACGCCGGGCAAGGTGGAGTCGGTGATCCCGGCCTTCCTCCGCGCCATGCAGGCGGGGAAAAGGATCGGCGTGGTGGTGGCGGACGAGGGCGGCTGGTGGGACCTGGGCAGCCGAAAGGCCTACCTAGAGGCGCATCAGGCGCTGGCCGCCGCTGGCCGCCATGACCTGCCTGCCATCCACCCCGACGCACAGGTTTCTCCCCAGGCCGTGCTTATGGGGCTGAATGTCATCGGCCCGGGCGCAGTGGTGGAATCCGGCGCACGGCTCAGGGATTGCATCGTCTGGCCCGGTGCGCGGATCAGCGCGGATGCGGATCTGGAGCGCTGCATTGTGCGACGCGGCATCACGGCGCGGGGAACGCATCGTGAAATGGACCTTTGAGGTTGCTCAAGCCAGCACCGCCACCACGGCCAGCAGTCCGGCGGCCAGCCAGTCGCGCGGGCCCAGGCGGTCGTTGGTGCCGGTGAAGCGCAGCATTTTGAAAAGAGCGCCTGTGGGGCAGCCATATTTGCAGTAGGCCAGGGGCTGGAAGAGGGAGGCGACCAGTCCGATGAGGGCGATGGCGATGCTGGCGCTCCCGGCGACGCGGAAAATGTAAGCATCAAACGGCTCCAGTGCGTTCAGGTTGACGGCGAGGCCAAAGCAGACGCTGATGAGCACCAGGCCCAGCAGGGCAAAGGGTAGGCGGGAGAGCCAGCGGTCCATCTTGGGCGGCACTTGCCAGCGCTTGGCAAAGCCAACGCGGCGCGCCAGAAGCTGCTGCAGGGCGCCGTGGGCACAGATGTGGTGGCAGTAGAGCTGCTTGCCCGTGAAGACCGGCCCCAGCAGGGCCACCACGCCCAGTAGCAGCAGGCCGGGCGCGCTTTTCCACGGCGTGCCGTGGGCCGCCCAGCCGGTAAGCAGGCCCTGGGAGAGCAGCTCCCCGGCGATGAAGCCGCCGTAAATCACCAGGCCGGCATGATGCGCGTGCCGCAGCCAGGCGATGCCGCGCAGCCGCGTCAGCGCCATGAGCAGCGCGGAGACCAGCACGGCGACGTGCCCGGTGTCCTGCCAGCGCCAGCGGATCTGGCGCAGCCAGCCTGTGGGTTGGGCCTCCAGCAGGCTGCGGGCGCGTTGCTTCAGGCCTTCGGCGACAGCCCAGCTGGTCTCCGTGGCACCGGAAACACCTTCGATTTTGGCTTCTTTGAAATCCAGGTCCGCCAGCCGCTCCAGCGTGCTTTGATTGAACAGGTTCAGGAAGTAATCATCGCCCGTCACATAGGCCACATAGCGCTTGGTATCATAGCTGCGGCGCAGGGCGATCCGGCGGAGCGTGGCACCATCTGCGCTCAGCAGCATCAGCGTGTCGGTCGGTCCCTTGTAGCCGACCACGGTGTCAGCCGTGGGCGAGGTGCGCACGGCGATGCCGATGCTTTTCCCCTCCGCATCCAGCACGTCAAACCCACCGCGATGATGCTTTGAGGGCACCAGCTTTTCCACCGCTGGCTCCAGCCGCCGCACCTCATCCAGCGTGATCTCGTCAGGGAAGCGCAGCGATGTCCCTGCGGCGCGGCCCAGCTTTTCCATCACTCCTTGCGCAATGGCGGCGCTTGTCAGCGTGGCTCCCGTGACCATGTGCGGCGGCTCCGTGGGCGCGCTGCCTGGCTTCAGGCCCTTAAACTGGCGGAAGAACTCCCGGTCCGCTACCACCTCGGCCACATGGTCGGTGGTGTCGTGGCTTTTTAGCAGGCGGATGCCGGTCAGCACGCCTTTCAGGTCAAAGACCAGCAGGCAGCGGCTGGGCCCGGCATAACCGATGATGCGGTCAGACTCCGGTGCCGTCGTCGTGACGTAGCCCATCGTCTGCCCGCGGGCATCCAGGGCGGCGCGCCAGCCATTGGCGGGATTTGCCTCTCCCAGGCTCTGGATGTCTGGGAAAAAATCCCGCAGCCGCTCCGGGGTGAGCGCGGCGGCGGCCTCTAAGGTCTCCCGCGACTGCACCGCATGGCGGATCACCAGCACCGCCGCGCCCAGCAGCGCCAACCGCAAGAGGCGGATCCAATAGGGGCGTCGTGTGCTTGCAGGCATGTCACATCAAAGGAGGCACCGCTGGGAGGTAGGGGCACCCCGGCTGCTGAGGTCAGCTTTTGGATAGTCCAGGCAAAGTTGGGGCGGGTTCAACGCGGATGCTGAAATCCTAGCAGAGAGGCGTGCAGCGATGGCGGGGGACTTTGTCATCCAGGCTGAAGGACGGGTGTGAAACTGAGGCTCATGGCGAGACAGCGTTGTGGACACTGGCTCGAACCTACAAGGCGGTAAATGAGCATTTCTAAGCGCCTACTCAGCGGCCATCGAGGGCGGGAAAGACGAAATCAGGGCTAGGCTGGTGCTGGCTGGCTGCCAGTGCCTCAAGGCGGGCGACGACTTCAGGGTGCTGTGCGGCGAGGTTTTGGGTCTCTTTTTCGTCTTTGGAAAGATCGTACAGTTCCACGCTGAGCTTGCCCTCCTTGCCACGCACCTTTTTTCCACTGAGTCCAGTTTTGATGAGCTTCCAGGAGCCCGAGATGACGCAGAGCTGTCCGCCGTAGCCGTGAAATTCGCGGTAGAGGAAATCGCGCTCTGGCTGCTGCCGCCCCAGCAGAGTCGGGGCTAGGCTGATGCCATCTAGCGAAGGTGGAATCTGGTCCACCCCGCCCGCCAGCTCTGCCAGCGTTGGCAGCCAGTCCTCAAAGCCGGAGATGCGGGCAGAGACCGTGCCTGGCGGGATTTTCCCCTTCCAGCGCACGATGCCAGGCGAGCGGATGCCGCCCTCGTAGAGCGTGCCTTTGCCATCGCGCAGGCCCATGCTGGAGTTAAAGAATGCGCAGTCTGTGCCTGCCAGCCCTTGGTGAGTGCCGTTGAGGGGACCATTGTCAGAGACAAAGATAAACACCGTCTCCTCATCCAAGCCGAGCTGCTTGACGAGGTCCATGGCGCGCCCGATTTCGCGATCCATGCGCGTGATCATGGCAGCGTAGGCGGCCTTGGGGCGGAAGTGGGGGATGTAGCCCTTGCCACCGGGGTAGGGCGGATCCTCCCACTGGCCTGCGTATTCCTGCAAGGAATCGTCTGGCACTTGCAGGGCCACATGGGGCACCGTGGTAGGCCAGTAGAGGAAGAAGGGCTGGTCC
>JAIWOJ010000113.1 GCA_020216965.1 Prosthecobacter sp. | reverse complement strand
CCGCGCACGCTCGGCATCAGCGGCAACTACCGTTACGCGCCCGAGCTGCCGAAGAACGCCGCCACCCTGCCGCGCTGGCTCAAGGACCAGGGCTGGCACACCAGCGTGGCAGGACGCGTTTTTCCACGCCGGTCTGACTACCTCACCTCATGGGAGGAGGTCATGCTCGCCCCCGAGGATGAGGGCGATCAACTGCCCGGCATGACCGCCGTGCTGGGCGTGCCAGTGATGAGCACGGAGGTCGCTGGGAAAAAGGAGCGCCAGGGCGACCTGCTGGTGCTGCGCACGGTGAAAGCGGACGATGCAGACACGCCAGACGGTCGCGCCGCGCGCGAGTGCGTGGCGCAGATGCAGAAAGCTGCTGCGACAAAGAAACCCTTCTTTGCCGCCGTAGGCTTCATGACGCCCAACTTCCGCTCGCCCGTGCCGCAGGCGTGGCTGGAAAAGTTCAAGGACACCCCAGCCCCTGACCCGCTGCCCGCCCCCCAGAATGCGCCGGAGTGCGCGCTGTTCGGTGGCATTTTGCCGGAGAGGCAGGTCACAGCAGAGGAGCGGCGGCAGTTCATCGCAGGCTACCGTGCGCAGACCGCCTTCATGGACGCACAGGCCGGGCTGGTGCTGGATGCCCTGGATAAGCACGGCCTGAGGGAAAACACGCTCGTCATCTTCACCAGCGTGAACGGCTACCATCTCGGCGACCATGGCAACCTCTGGGGCGCGCGCACGCTTTACGCGCAAGCCGCCCAGGTGCCCCTCATCCTCGCCGGCCCTGGCGTGGCCGCCGGGCAGGTGTGTGAGCGCGTGGTGGAGCTGCTCGATCTCTACCCGACACTGCTGGAACACACCGGCCTGAAAAGCCCGCGCGTCATGGATGGCGAAAGCTTTGCCAAGCTGCTGAAAAACCCCGCCATGCCGCACGATGATCCCGCGCTGACCAGCGTGCAAAACTACGCCTTCCACAGCGGCGTGGCGGTGCGCACGGCTTTTGCCAGCCTCATGCGCTGGGGCCGGGAAGCCGCCGAACTCTACAACTTGCAGACGGACCCGCACGAGCTGCGCAACCTGGCCGGTGACAAGGCCATGGCCTCCGCGCTGAGGAAAATGGAGACGCTGCTGGAGAAGGAAACACGCTGAGCCCAGATTCCGAAAAATCTCCGCAGTCGGGACATTCTCGTCCCGGCGAATTTCGGATTTCGGCTACAGATTTCATCCTTTGGGGCAGGCGAGAAAAGGCGGCCAAAATTTTGCGGAAATCATCACCAGGGTTGGCCTGCTAGCTGCTTATTCTAACATTGAAGCGTGAGCTTCACCACAACGAGCTGGACTGTCACTTCATGGTTGGGGACAGCCCGGTCACCTTAGCCCCGGCAGGATTTTGGTTGGGTCCTGCCGGGGCACTGAGGTGAATCATGCGGGACTTGAGCCTAATTTAAGAAATCGTGTTGTCATCTCTTGGATCATAATCCAGACATAGCTTGACTTAGATGGGCACGCAGTGATTTTTTCCCATGATTATAGATTCTGCTCCATCCTCCGTCCAGGCTCAGTTGCCACGCAAGATCGACAGCTTTGAAGTCTTTGCATCGAAGATGACGACTGGCATCGCTTGCGCTTCAGGGGGGGCAGTGATTGGCTCTCTTTTTGGCCCGCTTGGTAGCACGATTGGCGCTGGTTTGTCTGGAACCTTTGGCTTCATTTTTGGCAGGCCTGGCGAGGCACGGGCGCATGAAAAATGACCTGCTTTTCATACTCACGATCATTGTCGCAGCAGTGATCGTGCTTGTTCACTTGTTTCGGCGTGAATGGAAGGTGCCGTTGCAGGATGGGATTGTGATCTTCCTCGGTAGTTCAGGTTTTTTACGGCAATCCAAATTTGGTGGCTGCTGCTGAGTTCCGCAGACATCGGTGATTTCAAAGAATACAAGCTGCAGACTTTCATTGGCGGTCTTGCCGTCATGTGGCTATCGGTGGAGAGCGTTGTCAAATGCATCAAGCGATAGGTTTGACGGGCAGAGGACACTTTTTCTCATCGTGGCGCTTTTCTTTTACTTCTCCGGCACATAAAAGCGCCCCATGGCTTCGAGGATTTTGGCGCGGAGTTCGTCGCCGTTGACTTCTTCGTTGTGCCGGTAGATCACGGCCCCACCTGGGGCGACGACAAGGGTGTGGGGGATGGGGCCGGGCCATTCGGGGTCCAGTGCTTGGATGAGGGCGTCGGTATTGGGGCTGTCCTTGGGTGGGTTGTAGATGTAGGCGTTGCCATTGCGCCCTTCGGCTTTGAGGGTGGGCTTGATCTTATCGGGGACGATGGCGTTGTGTTTCTCTAGAAAGTCTTTCACCTCTTGGAGTTCGCTCGGTTCGTTGATGCTGATGCTGATGAATTCAAAGTCCCTGAGGCCAAATTTGCGAGCGGTTGCGACGAGTTCAGGAAATTCCTCGACACAGGGTCCGCACCAGGTGGCCCAGACATTGAAGAGGCGGACTTTTTTGGTGTCGTTTTTCCTCAGGGCGGCGACTCCGGCGGCATCGATGAGTTCCACGTGCACCTCGCCTTTTTCCCATTTTTCTTGGTCGGCGGCAACGGCGGGGCGTTTTTCGATCCATTTGGTGGAGCAGCCATGCGGTTTGGTGACCTCGACCGGTACAGGTTTTCCTGCCAGCAAGGCATCGATGGCGTTGCGTGCATCGTGGCTGGTGACGGTGGCTGGGTCTGCGTAGCGTGAGTCGTCCAGACGGCCTTGGTATCGCAGTTTGCGCTCTTGATCGAAGAGGAAGACGTGGGGGGTTGCTAGGCAGCCATAGGCTTTGGCGGTGGCTTGGGTTTCTCCATCAAAGAGATAGGGAAAGTTGAAGTCCTGCTCTTTGGCATGGCGCTTCATTTCTGGAAAACTGTCGTTGTATTTGGAGTAGCCGAGCTCGTCGGGCCGTAGCGCGGCGGGGTCATTGGGATTGATGGCGATGAGGCTGAGCCCCTTGGGCTTGTAGTCTTTGACGAGCTGTTTCAGGCGGCCCTCCACAGCTTGGGAGGTCGGGCAGTGATTGCTGATGAAGGCGACCATGAGGAGCGGGGAGCTGGCGTAGTCGGCCAGGTTGTGCTTTTCCTCATCGATGCCGACTAGCTGGAAGTCAGGCGCGGGGTCTCCGATCGCTAATGTCTGGAAGCCTGGTGGGTGGCTGGTGGGAGGCTGCTTTTTCGGGGGGCTGTCCGCCTGGGCGCACAGTAATGCAGGAATGAGGAGGGCGAGAAGAGGGGCGGTTTTCATGGCGCGGCGGGTAGGGCTTTGGGCGGATGGCGGTCTGCCTGGATGAGGGGCTGGATTTGTGGCCAGAAGGCGGAGGCCGGGAGGGCAAAGGTGGTGACACGATCTACGCGAGCGATGTTGATGCCGATGGCCTGGCCGGTGAGGTCAAAAAGGGCACCGCCCATGTCTTGGGGAGCGAGTGGTAGATCATGCTGGAGGATGCGCGGGTAGTCATCGGTGCGGATGGAAATGCCGCCGTTGGCAAAGTCCTCCCCCTCCCAGTTCATGATGATGCGGGTGCGGCTGGCTAGGCGGATACGAGCGGTGCGCGCCGAGCCGCCGCGCAGGTAAGCGATGGTGACGAGGTCTCCGGCCTGATGACGGCGGATGATCTCATGCACCGTGCGGACGTCAGTGGCAGGTTCTTGGCCGATGTGGGTGAGGATGTCCCCAGGCTCTAGGGCGGCAGCGGCAGCAGGGCTGTCCTCCGCGATGCCTGTGATGCGGACGCCGCCGAGGGCTGTTTTTTCATCCATGCGGATGCCCATGGCGGGGCCGAGGCCGGGAATTTTGCGCGGCTGGGCGCTGATGACGCCGATGCGCATCTCCTGCCCGCCGTGGGTGGGGGCGGCGAGCCACTGGCCGTAAGGCGGCTGGGGGGCTGTGGCGGTAAAATGGGCAGGGCTGACGCCCGTGACGCCGATGGCTTGGGCTAGGGCGAGGTCCAGGCTAGGCAGGCGGTGGATCTGGCGGATGGCGGCACTTTTGCCATCAGCCCAGCGGATGCGGCAGTCTTCGAGTTCAGGGGTCTCACTGGCCTTGGTGAGGAAATAACCGTCTGCCCCGACCCACACGGCGGTGGCAAGTGGGCGGCCTTTGGCAGAGAGGATCTGCGCGGCTGACGCGCGCACGATGGGCAGCGCAGGTTGGATTTTGCCTAGCTCTTGGGCGCCGTTGGTGCGCTCCTCAGGGGGCAGGGGAGCGCGCGGGGCGGCCTGGCTGATGCTGGCGGCGAAAAGGCATGCGATGAGGCAGGGGCGTGGCTTCATCCTTCCTCCTCCTTGGGTCTGGCGGTTAGCTTCACGCGCATTTCATGCACGGTGCCAGCACGACGCACGCGCAGTAGGATCTCTTCTCCGGCAGGGCGGGCACGGATGGCGTTTGAGAATTGAGCGGTGGAGGTGACGGGCTGTGTCTCCAGCGCCTCGACAATATCCCCAGCGAGCAGCCCTGAGGTCTGGGCAGGGGAGCCCTCCAGCACGCGCAGCACCTCCACTTGGCCGGTGGGGTTGAGGTCGATCGCGGCACCAAGGTAACCGCCGCTGCCGGTGCCCCAAGTGCGGATGACGAGGCTATTTTTCATTTCTTCCCAGGAGCGGAGAAAGGGGGCCATGGAGACATGCATGTTGTGATCTCGTTCCTCCCAGATGAGGCTGTGGATGCCGATGACTTCGCCCTTCAGATTCAAAAGAGGGCCGCCTGAGTCACCACCCATCAGGACGCAATCGGTCTGTAGTGAATTGGCCGTGTGGCGGATGATTTTGCCGACCCTGAGCACCACACCACGCTCTCGATCAAAGCCACCTGGATGCCCCAGGGCAAAGCACCAATCGCCTGGGGAGACGGCGACGACGGCCCGGCTGAGGGGCACATGGGGCCACTGGCGCTCCGTGTCATGCAGTTGCAGGAGGGCAGCGTCTGTGGCCTTGTCCAGCCCCAGAGTGGTGCCGCGTGTGACCTGCCCATCATGGAGGACGACGCGCACTTCGCGGCCTGGTTTTTCAGCCACATGGGCGGCGGTCAGGACTAGGCCGGTGCTATTGATGATGACACCGCTGGCTGTGCCATCCTGGATGCGGATGGCTACAACGGCGGGACGCACCTTGGGCAGCAGTGCCTGCACCTGCTGCTGCACGCGGCCTAGGGCAGCCAGTGCGTCCTCCGCAGAGGGGGCCGCAGCCCCTGCTGGTAGGCAGCTTAGCCCAGCTACAAAGAAAGTAACCATGAAGAGGGAAGGGCAGCGCACGGACATGATGGCGAACGAGTGAAGAAAATACGGGCACAGCAGGCCAATCTGCACGCGAAATATCAGCATCAGCTAGGCCAGGAAGCCGTGCAGGGTGGGCCTTGCACCTGGGCCCTGACCTGTGTATGCGGCTCCCCTGCCAGCCATGCTTCCTCCTGCCCCTGCCTCCGCCATCGGTTTCAAAGAGTGGTCTTTTGTCTGCGACTCCCTCGTGCAGGGGGTGCAGGCGTTGATCCTGCGCAAGGGCGGCATTCATGAGGGCAGGGGAGGTTTTGAATGGAAGCACCGGGAGTTCTTCCTTTTCCCGACCTGGTTCCACACCCAGGGGGAGAAACTGCGCTGGGTGCCGGAGAATGCCCAGCGCGCCTTTCCACCAGAGGAGGAGCGCACCTGCGTGGATGTCAGCGGCTTTGCCACCCTAGAGCAGGTCTGGAAGGTCACTGACTGGGCAGCCATGGAGGCTCTCGCCCCCCTGCACATTTGGACGGAAGAAGTCGTGCGCGAGCGCTTTGCCTACGATGAGGAAAGCTGCCTGCATGTGGCACTGGTGCGTGCTTGGCGGCTGTCTGAGGTGTGGACTTTTCCGTATTCCAAAAGCTACGGTGGCTGCCGTTCATGGGTCAATTTGCCAGAAGATGGCCTGGCACGGTTGCCTGCCGCCGTCCCAGCTCTTTCTGAGGCTGCCTGGGCGGACTACGCGGGCCGCGTGCGTGCGGTCTTGGGAGCCTGAGGTCATCTTATCAAACCCGCACCGCCCATGTCATCCACCGCTGATCCCTGCCAGGCACCGCTCGGCGTTTTTGATTCCGGTGTCGGCGGGCTCACCGTCGTGCGCGCACTGCGGGAGCTGCTTCCCCAGGAGTCCATCATCTACCTGGGGGACACTGCCCGCGTGCCCTACGGCTCTAAATCTCCAGATACCATCCGCCGCTTCTCGGTCGAGGACACGCAGTTCCTCATCAATCATGGCGTGAAGGCGGTGGTCGTCGCCTGCAACACGGCCACCGCCCATGCGCTGCCCCTGCTGCAAACCACCTTCCGCGTGCCCGTCATTGGCGTCATTGAGCCCGGTGTCGAGGCCACCCTTGCGGATGGCCGTGCGGAGCGTGTCGGCATCATTGGCACGGCGGGCACCATCCGCAGCAGCGCCTACCAGTATGCCCTGGCGATGCGCCGCCCTGGCTTGCAGATCCATGCTGCCGCCACGCCCTTGCTGGTGCCTTTCATAGAGGAGGGCTGGACGGATCACCCCACACTGAAACTCGTGCTCAAGGAGTATCTAGACCCGCTCTTGGAGAAGGGCATTGATACGCTCATGCTAGGCTGCACCCACTACCCGCTGCTGATGCCCGTGCTGAAAAAGATGCTGGGCAGAAAAGTCCGCCTTGTGGATAGTGCCAGCACCTGCGCTGCCCACGCGAAGGAGGTGCTGCATCAGCATCGCCTGCTGCGCCGCAGCCGGGGGCGGCCCGCGTTAGATATCTTCCTGACGGACCTCTCAGAGCAGGCTGAGACGATGGCGCGCCGCTTCCTGGGCGCAGATTTTGGCCGGGTAAAAAAAGCTAGCCTCTGAGTGGCATCCTCCCTGGCTGGACCTCACTTTGGTCAGGTGAAATAACCAGCAAGGCCGCGCCTGCTGCACCGTCACCCTACATCTGTGATG
>JAIWOJ010000112.1 GCA_020216965.1 Prosthecobacter sp. | reverse complement strand
TGGCGTGGACTTTCAGCCACGATTTGAATGCGGCTCCATGCTCCAGGTGCGGCAGTTGGTGGCGCTGGGTGCCTGCGCGGGCGTGCTGCCCAGCCTGGGCGCGCGCGGCCTGTCTGCGGAGGAGACCTTGATCCTGCCCTTCACGCCGCTGAAGGACTATGGCCGCGCGTTGGTGCTGCACTGGAATGAGCGCCAGATGCGGCGGCGGGGGCAGAAGGTGGAGGTTTTGAAAGAAATCGCCACGCAGTTATCCAGCATGCTTGCTCGTGGATGAAGGAGCTTCGCTGAGCCGGGGTTTTCCTGCCGCGCTGTATAGCAGTATGCGGGTTGAATCCGACGCAGGGCATCTGACAGACACGGCCCTGGCGTGGTGCAAAGGGGTGCAGCATGATAGGCCCACCGCCTCCATGCCCAGACGCCGCCCAAAGTCCCCCCAGCTACCGCCAGAGGCCCTGGCAGAGATCACAGCCATTTACACCGCACTAGAGCAGCGCGCCTTACCCCGCGCCTGCACAGGCCAGGCGGGGTGTTGCCATTTCCGCATCACTGGCCGCACACCCCAGCTCACACGCGGGGAGGCGCTCTACGCCATGCAGGGCGTGCGCGCCTCTGGGCGGCGAGAGATACGGCCCCACCCTGAGGGAGCATGCCCACTGCTGGCTAAGGATGGGCGCTGCACGATCTATCGGCACCGTCCCTTCGGTTGCCGCACGCATTTCTGCCAAGCTGCAGGTGGCATGTACCCACGCCGCCATGTAGCAGACCTGATCCAGCGGCTAGAGGCGCTGGATGAAAAGCTGGGCGGCGATGGCCCCCACCCACTGGAAAAAGCGCTGACACAGGCGTAAGGGAGAGGGCTTTCCCTGACCATGGCCGCCTATTTTGACCACAATGCCACCACGCCCCTGCTGCCAGAGGCGCGCGCGGCCTGGCTGCGCGCGGTGGATGGTTTTTGGCAAAACCCCTCCAGTCTCTATCGCGAGGCCGGCCTTGCCAGCCAGGCGCTTGAGGCGGCACGGGAACGCCTGGCAGATCTGCTAGGCGTGGAGGAGCCAGAGCGCGTGGTCTTCACCTCCGGGGCTTCGGAGGCGAACAATACGCTCTTTGCCGGGCTAGCCCGCTGCTTGCCACCGGATGGCTGCATCGCCATCTCGGCCATTGAGCATCCCAGCGTGCGCGCGGCGGCGCTGGCCTGGTTAGGCCGCGCGCGGGTGATGGAGATCCCGGTGGATGCCACGGGCAGGGTGCAGCCAGAGGTGGTGAAAAAAGTCATCTCAGAGCATCAGCCCGCCCTGATCTCCGTGATGACGGCCAGCAATGAGAGCGGGGTGCTCCAGCCCTGGCAGGAGCTGGCGGCGCTCTGCCGCACGCAAGGGGTGCGTTTTCATACCGATGCCGCCCAGTGGCTGGGCAAAATGCCCGCGACTGGCCTAGCCAACTGTGATTACGTCACGGGCAGCGGCCATAAGTTTGGCGGGCCCAAGGGGGTTGGCTTTTTGCTTTTGGCACACGCGCAGGAGAGCTTTCCGCTCATCCACGGCGGACCTCAGGAGCAGGGCCGCCGCGCAGGCACAGAGGATTTTGCCGGGATCGAGGCCATGGTGACTGCCCTGGAGGTGCGCGCAGGCCAGTTGCAGCAGAGCGCGCAGGCTCAGACACCCCTCAGGGATGCCTTTATCAGCACCATGCAGGCCGCTTTTCCCGGCCTGCGCGTGATCAGCGGGGACGCGCCTCGGCTCTGGAACACAGTGCTGATGGTCATGCCCGCTCATTCGAACCTAAAGTGGCTCACGCGCCTCAGTCGGCTGGGCTTTGCCATCTCCACCGGTTCCGCCTGCAGTTCAGGCAGGGAGGGCTCCTCCGTGATCGTCCGAGCGTTGGGCACGGATGAGGAAGAGCTCCGCCGTGTGGTGCGCATCAGCGCGGGGCATGAGACCACCGCAGCCGACTGGCAGGCGCTGGCCGCCGCCTTTGCCGAGGTAGGGCGCGGGCTAGAGAACGAGGCCCGCGCCGCGTCATGGCAGGCATGACAAAAGCTGTCATTAGCGTTCCTGACTTTGGCGCTGCCAAGATGTGTGCCCATGAGCACACGACGTTTTTCAAAATACCCCGCCTGGCCTGCTGCCGATTGTAGAGAGCATCTGGCGGATCTCCGCCGCGCGATGGAGCGCGTGCTCTCGGGTGGGCAATTCATCCTAGGGCACGAGGTGGCAATGTTTGAGCGCGAATTTGCTGAAAGCCTGGCTGCAGGGTGGCACGCGGTGGCCGTGGCCAGCGGCACAGATGCCATCGAGCTGATGCTGCGCGCCCTTGAGATCGGTCACGGGGATGCTGTGGTGGTGCCCGACTTTGCCCCCTCTGCCGTGGCAGCGGCAGTGGAGCGTGCAGGCTGTCAGGTGGTGCTGGCAGAGGTGGAAGAGACCACGCTGACGCTCTGCCCACAGTCGCTCGATAGAGTGCTCAAGTCTCATCACGGGCAGCGCGTGCGCGCGGCAATCGCCGTTCACCTCTATGGTCAACCTGTGGATTGGGCGGCACTGGCTAAAGTCGCGGAGGCACATGGCATCGAGCTGCTGGAGGACTGCGCGCAGGCGCACGGTGCGTGCTGGCAGGGCAGGCAGGTGGGCACGCTGGGGCGCATGGCGGCCTTTAGCTTTTACCCCACCAAGAACCTCGGCGCATTGGGGGATGCAGGGGCCGTCGTTACGGCGGATGCAGACCTCGCAGAGCGTCTGCGTCAACTGCGCCAGTATGGCTGGCAGCAGCGTCACATCAGCAGCCTGCGCGGTGGCATCAATAGCCGCATGGACGAGCTGCAGGCCGCCATCTTGCGGACAAAGCTGCCCAAGATGAAGGCCAAAGCCGCACGCCGCCAGGCTCTGGCCGCTCTGTATCAAGAGCTGCTGCCCAGCACCGTGCGCCTGCCAGAGGTGCGCTCAGATTGTGTCCATGCCTGGCATCAATTCGTCATCCGTAGCGGGCGGCGTGATGCATTGCTAGATCACCTGAATGCCTGCTGTATCCCCGCTGCTGTGCTCTATCCCGCACCGCTCCATGAGCAGGGTGCCTGGCCGCATGAAGGGCGCTTTTGCATCTCAGACAAAGCAGCGCGTGAGGTGCTAGCCTTGCCTCTGCACCCCAGCTTAGACCGGCAGGCCATCCTCCGCGTGGCAGAGGTGATCCATCATTTTCATCATGAGCCCGCACGAGCATGACATCCTACGCGGTGCGGAGGAGCAATACTGGTGGTATGCTGTGCTGCACCGTTTGGTTTTGAAAGAGCTGCGCGCCCATGTACCAGTGGGTGCACAGATACTAGATGCTGGCTGCGGCACCGGGGGGATGCTAGCACGTCTAGGCCGCTGGCGTGCCTACGGCGTCGATCTCTCCAGCGCCGCCATCGCTCACTGCCAGCGCCGCGGGCTACCACGGGTGACACCGGCAGACGTCTGCCGATTGCCTTTTCAAGATGCCGCCTTTGACGCTGTGCTGAGCTTGGATGTCCTCTATCACGAACGCGTGCGGGAGGAATCTGCCCTGGCTGAGATGAGCCGCGTGCTACGCCCAGGGGGGGTGATGATCCTCAACCTACCGGCCTTTGATTGCCTACGCGGTGAGCATGATCGCGCTGTCTGTGGCACACGCCGCTACAAACTTTGTCATGTGCGCGCAAAGCTGGCTGCTCATAACCTCGTGCCCATGATGACGCACTACTGGAATGCCTGGCTCTTTGCCCCGCTCTGGGGGTGGAGATGCCTTTCCCGCCTGCGTCGTAATGGCCAGGCAGCGCCACGCTCTGACCTACGGCCGCTGCCAGAGGCGGCCAATGCCATGCTCCGCCATCTTAGCCTCCTAGATGCCCATCTTTGCCGTCGCCTGAATCTGCCCTTTGGTAGCTCCATCTTTGCCGTGGCCCAAAAGCAGGAAAAACCCAGCCATGAACTGCGCCTCCCCTAGCCCAGAGTTCAGCTTCATCGTCCCCCTCTACCAGACCAGGGCAGGGACGCAGGCGCTGCTGGCGGCCTTTCGCAGCCTGAGCATTGAGGAAAGCTGGGAGCTCGTGCTCGTCGATGATGGCAGCATGGACGATACCTTTGACCAAGCGAAGCGGCACAGTCTGGACTTCCCCGCGCCGGTCATCCTCGTCGAGCTGGCGCGCAATTTTGGAGAACATGCCGCCGTGCTTGAAGGCTGCCGCCATGCCCGCGGTCGGTTCCTCGTCACCCTGGATGATGATCTGCAAAACCCCGTGGAGGAAGCCGTGCGCCTGCTGCGCCATCTGCGCGAAAGCGGTGCCGAAGTGGCCTACTCACGCTATGCCAAAAAGCGCCACTCCCTGTTTCGCAATCTTGGCAGCCGCGTCGTCAACCTAGCCGCTGCTGCCCTGATCGATAAGCCTAGCGGTCTCTACCTTTCCAGCTTCCGCGCCCTGCATCGGGATCTGGTAGAGCGCATCACCAGCTACCGTGGCCCTTACCCTTACATCGATGGGTTGATCCTGGGTGCCACACAGCGCATCACCACGCTGGAGGTCAGGCACGAGGCACGCTGCCAGGGCACCAGCGGCTACACGCTGAAAAAGCTGCTGCGCCTCGCCCTGAGTGTCCTCTTTGATTTCAGCATCCGACCTTTACGCATCGCCAGCGTGCTCGGCCTGTTGCTTTGCGCTGCTGGGTTGCTGACCTTGGCCGCTGTGCTGGTAGAGACGCTGCTCTACGGCACCCGTCAGGTCGGCTGGGGCTCCTTGATGGCGATGTTGGCGATCTTTAGCGGTGCCCACCTTCTCATCCTGGGCATCATCGGCGAATACGTCGGGCGTATCTTTTTGATCGTCTCTGGCAAACCGCAGTCCCTCGTGCGGATGTGCCTGGAAAAGCGGCAGGGGGCCAGTGGCACCGTATGAATGCTACCCCGACCTCTCTGGGTGACTTTCCCACCCTCTTGCACCTACCTACCCACAGCAACCATGGCCGGGGTAACCTCTCCGTCGCCGAACTGCCAGACACGCTGCCTTTTCCGGTCCGGCGCTGCTTTCTCGTGCATGACGTGCCCAGAGGCCAGGTGCGTGGCGGCCATGCACACCGGCGCTGCGCACAACTGATGATCTGCACGCATGGAAGCTGCCAGATCGAGACCATCACCCCCCGCCGCCAGCAGCACTTCCTCCTCACGACCCCCTCCCACGCCCTGCTCGTGCCACCGGGTGTCTGGCTTGCCTACCAGATGAGCGGGCCAGACGCCTGCTTGATCGTGCTCGCCTCCTGCGTCTATGAGCCTAGCGACTACATAACCACCCACCCCCAGCAGTGGGACCCCCAGCCCGACCACCGCCCATGACTCTTGGTGCTAGCCATTTACCGCGTAATGCCTCCATGCCACACCGTGGAGAGTCCCCCTTTACCCGGACGATGCGGAGCCTGCCTCGGGGGCTGAGTCTCATCATCCCCACCTGCCTCACCCTGGTCGTGGGTTGGATCGATAACATCACTGGCTGGGAGGTCAGCCTCTTCATCTTTTATGCCATCCCCATTGTCCAAGCCGTCTGGTGGGGTGGGGCCGCCGAGGGGATCCTCATTTCCATCCTCTCTGGGGCAGTTTGGTGGTTTGCCAACCATGACGTGAACCCCTACAACACCTTCCTGGGTTATTTCTGGGCACTCATCAATCGCGAGTTTTACTTCATCGTCGTCGTCTTCGCTGTGCGTGGCATCCGCAATCGTCAAGAGGCTGACGCCGCGTACATCCAGATGCTCGAAGAACGCCAGCAACTTGAGGCAGACATCGTCAGCGTCAGCGAGCATGAACAGCAGCGCATCGGCCAGGATTTGCATGATGGCCTTTGCCAGCAGCTCGCCGCCATCGGCTGTGCTGCGCGCGTGTTGGCAGATGACCTGCGCGCCGAAAACAGCGCCCGTGCGGAGGATGCCGCTGCCATTGAGGAATCTCTGCGTCAGGCCGTCATGGAGGCACGTGACCTCGCCCGTGGCATCTTTCCCGTGCATGTGGACCGCGTCGGTCTCTCCGCTGCCCTGAGCGATCTAGCCTCCACCCTTTCCCGCCTCACAGGGCTGGACATTCGGGTGGAGGAGATGGATGAAGTTCACATTGATTCCCCAGAGGCCGCCATGCACCTCTACCGCATCGCCCAAGAGGCAGTCTCCAATGCTGCCCGGCACGCTAACCCCACCCATATCCTGGTCAAAATCAGCCAGAACGCGCAAGCGCTCACTCTCACCATTGAAGATGATGGCTGCGGGCTCGGTAGCAAAAATAAGCGCAGTCAAGAAGGCATGGGGCTGCGTACCATGCGCTACCGCGCCAGCATCATCGGTGCCCATTTGCACTTGGAGCCGCGCGTCGGTGGCGGTACCCGTATCCTTCTTACCCTGCCCCTAACTTCAGCCCCGACCTGACCTAAGGCCATGCCAGACAAGACCAACCCCAAAGCCTGCAAGATCCTCCTCATCGAAGATCATCCCATGTTTCGCGAGCATCTCTCTGCCCTCATTAGTCGAGAGCTTGGCCTCAGCATCTGCGGAGAGGCGGACAACATCCAAGACGCCATGCGCCTCATTGAGGAACTCAAGCCCGACGTGGCCATCCTAGACCTCACCCTGCGCGGCTCCAGCGGCCTAGAACTGCTCAAAGACATCAAGGCGCGTGGCATTGATCTGAACGTCCTCGTTCTCTCCATGCACGATGAAGACCTCTACGCTGAACGCGCCCTGCGTGCCGGAGCCCGCGGTTACATCAGTAAAAACGAAGCCTCGCAGGAGGTCGTGGCTGCCATCCGTAGCGTCGTCCGCGGTGATGTCTATGTCAGCCGCAGCATGAATGCCAAGCTGCTCGCCCGCATGACTCAAAAGCCTAGCCGTCGCCAGCTCGTAGGCATGGAGCTGCTGGCAGACCGGGAGCTAGAGGTCTTCCAGCTCCTCGG
>JAIWOJ010000111.1 GCA_020216965.1 Prosthecobacter sp. | reverse complement strand
ACTCCCTGCGTGACCCGCCCACTTGCTCCTCATTTTTGACGGGCTATGGGATGGCTGTGATTGCCGCGCAATTAATCGTGATGCCTTCCTGTCAAAATATGAATTTAGGCAGGACTTGAAAAGAACACCCGCTCTGCCGTGCCGCGCAGCAGGGCGGCCTTGTCACTCCAGGTCAGGAAGTCCAGCCGATCGCGGATGAGGGCGATGGAGTCATGATAAGTATGGCCGGGATCGACCTGGAAGGGGCAGTCGCTGGCCCACATGAGGCGCTCTGCGCCAAACTTGTCCCGGCAGGCGCGGATCATGGGGGCCAGGTCGAGGTAGGGCGGCTGCTTTTTGCCCAGGGCATAAAAGGCAGAGGTTTTCACGGTGACGAATGGATACTTGGAAAGATGCAGCAGGCGGTCCAGCCCTGCGCGGTCCACCGGCGCGCTCATGCCTAGGCGGGCAAAGTGGTCGATGACGACCGGTGTCCTAGGATACTGAGCGCACATGCGGGAGACGGGGCCGAGTGCCTCGGGATTGATCAGCAGGCAGATGTTTAGGTTTTCGTCCGCTGCCACCGTCCACATCTCCCTCATGCCCGGGCTGCTGAGCCAGCTCGTGATGTCGCCCCCTTTGCTGTAGAGGCGGAAACCGCGCACCCCCTGGGCCTTGAGCGCCCTCATCCTGCCGCGCACGTCAGGCGCGTTTTCATCGATGATGGCCACGCCGGAAAAGACCCCTGGATGCGCGGCGATCATGTCCAGCATGTAGCGGTTGTCCGTCTGGTAATAGCTCATCTGGATGAGCACGATGCGGTTCACGCCCTCCGGTTTGCAGTGCGCGAAAAGCTCCTCTGGCGTGAAGCTGGCAGGCTTCATGTCCGCCTTGGTAAATCCACTGGCGAGTGGATACCGCGCCGTGTCTGCTGTCCACACATGCACATGCGCATCGATGCAGTCACGCACGGGCAGACTGGCGCAACTGGGAAGCTGGGCGGCCAGGGCGGTGCCGGAGGCGGAGGTGAGGAAGCGGCGGCGGGAGGTCATGGTGGTTGGTTACGCGAAGCCCAAGAAAAACCTTCAAGAGAACGCGCGAGCAGAATCAGGGTGTGAGCCAGGCGAGCATCTCGGGAGGGAGGGCAGAACTCCACTGGTGAACTAGGCCAGGGCAGTTCACTTCCAGCTTTTGAGAATGCAGTGCTTGTCGGGAAAAATGGAGCCGCGCCTGGAGGGCAGGCGTCCAGCCGGTTTGAATGAACTCCAGGTAACAGCGCTCATCGAGGCCGTAAATTTTGTCCCCAAGGATGGGGTGGCCTAGGTGGGAAAGGTGGACGCGGATCTGGTGCATCCGCCCTGTCACGGGCCTGGCCTCTACCAGCGCCAGCGGCCCGGCCAGAGGATGCTGCACACGACGCAGCACGCGAAAGCAGGTGCGGCAGGGGGCACCTGCCGGATGCACGGTCTGCCGCACCCAGATGGCGGAGGGGGCCACCTCTCCCTGGCGCAGGATGGGTGCGTCTAGCTCCAGGCTCTGCCAGTCTGGCCAGCCATGGACAATCGCCTGGTAGGTTTTGTGAATCTGGTGCTCCTGCATGGCGATGCCGTAGCGGCGTGCGGCAGCCTGGGTTTTTGCCACGAGCACCGTGCCGCTGGTTTCACGATCCAGTCGGTTGATGATGGAGACCTGCCCGCCATTTGCCAGTTCATAGGCCAGCAGCGCCTTCAGGCCATGCCATAGCGTGGGGGCCCCATGGAGGCTACCCGGATGGATCTGGAGAGGAGCTGGCTTGTCCACGACGATGAACTCATCGCTCTCATCCAGGATGGTGAAGTCCGTGTGGTGGACGTGCTGCACAGCGGTCGATTTTTTTCTCAAAAAGCAAAGCCCACGACCACATGCAACATGCCGCCGCCCTCACCTTCCCGGCGGCTCACATTGTGGCCGTAGTCGATGCGGATGGGGCCAAAGGGGAGATGATAGCGCAGGCCAGCACCCACGGCGGTGCGGAAATCGCTGCTGTAGCTCAGCGGGCTGCTGTTTTGGCCGCGTCCCAGGCTTCCTGCATCGGTGAAGACGGCCAGTTCTAGGTTTGGCATGATTTCATAGCTCATCTCCACATTCACAATGAGCGCGGAGGTGCCGCCCAGCGGGGTGCCCCCGGCAGTCAGTGGCCCTAGCTCGCGCTCAGCAAAGGCGCGCACGCTGTTTGGCCCGCCGTTAAAGACGCGGGAGTCGATCGGGATATCCTCTGCCGCTGCGCCCTGGATGCTGAGCAGCGCGCCCCCAGCGGCCAGGCGCAGTCTTTTCGTCAGCGGCTGGTACCAAGCGCCGCGCAGGTCTGTGCGCAGGTAACTCACGCCCGAGCCCATGGCGTCCAGCGTTGTCTCGAGGCGGGCATTGAAAAACCAGCCCTTTTTGGGCAGCACAGCGCTATCGCGATAGTCCAGCAGAAAGTTCGCCCCCACAAAGGCCAGCGTGTAAAGATCAGGCCCGGTCTCTTCAGCGCTGAGCACGCTGGTATCCACCGTGTTGACCGATGCACCGCCAAACACGCTGTAGGTAAAATGGCGGCTGACGCGGCGGGCCAGCTCCAAGTTCAGGCTCGTGCCATAGCGCGTGTATTCAAAGAGATCAAAGCTCTCCACGGCGAGCCTTGCGGATGCAGCGTAGGCGCTGCCGAGAAACGCAGGATCCCGCAGGCTGATGGAGCCGAGCGGCCCCGCAGTGCTCCAGTTCAGCTCGGCAGCCAGGGTATTGCCCGTGTCCATCAGGTTGGTGTTTTTCCACGTCACCCCGGCTTGGGGTCCCAAAAAGGTATCGAAGCCTAGCTCAAAGCCGAGCGTCTTGGGCCGCGTTTCCTCTCCCTGAATGAAGAGATCGACTGCGGGTGCCGCAGCCAGCTCCGGGGCGGTTTTGGCAGAAACCGTCGGCGCAGGGGCAGCGGGGGCCTTTTCCGTCTCCACATCCAGCCTGGAGAACATCCCGGTATCTAGCGCGCGGCGGAAAACGAGGTCCAGATCCTGGGCTGAATACCAACGACCGTGCAGCTCACGGAAGCCTGCGGTCAGCACGCGCTGAGAGCCATGGCTAAAGCCAGGGTGGGGGCGCGCCTCATTCACCCGATAGCGGGCCCCTGGCATCAGGGTGAGCGCCACATCGACCTGACCGCCCTGCCTGCTGAGGCGATAATCCGAGACGGTGCGCGCCTCTAGCCAACCAGCCTCTTGGGCCAGGGTGTTCAGGCGCAGCTCCACCTGCTGAAGCCGCGCCTCATTCAAGGGGCTACCCTCCAGCCCTGCCACCGCCTCACGCGCCTGCTTTTCCAGCAGCGCGGGTGCTCCAGTGAAGGTGACGCTGCCAAACTGATAAAGCGGCCCTGCTTTGACCTCCAGCGTCAGGTCACGACGGCCCTCGGCATCTAGCGCGGCGGCGGGGATCAGCGTGGTCTGTGCATCTAAGTAACCTTCAGCGCGCAGCCGACGCTGCACGAGGCCCGCACCCGTCTCCAAGTCAGCACCTACCCAGAGCGGGTTCTGTTTGTCCGCGCCATCTTTTTCCAGGCTGGGCCGCAGGAGAAAACGGCGCATCTCCTGCTCAGGCACCACATCGCGATCTCCGCGCCACGTCACGGTGCCAACACGCGCGCGCGCCCCGCTGTCCACGGCGAGGTGGATGCTGCCGTCCCGCAGCTCCCAGCGCACCTGCACTTCAGGCCAGCCTTCGCGCATGTAGTGCTGGCGGGTGAAAAACGCCAAGTCATCCGCCAGCGGTTCTGAAACCGTGCTCAGGCCAGAGAGGGTGAGCTGATCCCGCAGCATCTCTTCCAGCGCCTGCTGCTGAGTGGGATCACCGCCAGAGACATGCACGGACAGCGCCGCCTCACGCACCGTGAACCCGCTGGGGGGTGCCGTCTCTGCCCGCATCAGGGCCGCAGCACCTAGCCAGAGCAAGCAAGCGGTCACCCCGGCAAAGGCGCGTAGGGTCTCCAGCATCTCTCGGGCACTCCACTGGCATCGCATGGCCTCGCGTCTCGCCGTGAAACAGCGCTTTGTCAATGTGGGCGCACCGGGGAGATGCGTGTCATTGCGGTCAGAAATCCGAACGCAGCGGCCTGCCTGCGGAGGGTTTGACCTCGATAAAGTCCACCTCGCACTCGGGTAAGTAGATCCGCAGGGTGCCTAGGGGACCTTTCACTTCCAGCGGCACCGTGAGCTCCTGCCAGCCGCCGCCAGCGATCTCCAAGGGTGCGCTGAAGCCGACGGTAGCTGCCTCTTTCACGTTGCTCATGATGTCGATGCGGCCAGAGCCGCCCTGTCCAGCGCGGGCACGCAGTTTCAGCACTGCGGGGCCGACCATGCCGGCGCTGCCATGGCCCAGGAAGGCGGCGTCCGGCTTGCCCGTGGGCTGCACCTTCAGGATGCCATCGGTGGGGGTGGCCTTGCAGGCGCGCTCTTTCCAGCCGTCTAAAGGATCCTTCGTGGTCTTGACTGGGTTTTTGCCGAGCACGGGCTTGTAGGCGGGGTTGGGGCGTGGGTAAAGCGCGCCGGTGTCCTTGAGGAAGCCGTCGATCAGCTTGCCCAGCTCGCGGACTTTGTCTGGCATCTTGGCAGAGAGGTCATCTGATTCGCTGAGGTCATCCTTCAGGTTGTAGAGCTCATGCGTGTCTGGGTTGCCGAACCAGCGCAGGAGCTTCCAATCTCCCTGGCGCACCCAGACACCGCCCGCACGATTCGCCCCAGCGTGTGGATGGTAGTTAAAGTAAGCATCGCGCTTGAGGCTGCCCTCCCCTTTCAGCACGCTGGCGTAGCTGATGCCATCGATGATCTGCCCGGCGGGCTTTTGCAGGCCCAGCAGGTCGATCAATGTTGGGTAGAGATCGATCGGCCCCACCACGGCATCACGGATGCTGCCGGGCTGGATCTTGCCTGCCCAGGCCCACATCAGCGGCACGCGGGTGCCGCCCTCGTAGAGGGTGCCCTTGCCGTCGCGCAGTGGGGTGTTCATCGTCGGTGGCTGGAAGCCAGCCCACTTTTGCCAGGCTTCGTTGGCGGACTTTTTGCCTTCCGCGATGGTGTTGCTGTGGGTGTTGCCACCGTTGTCTGAGTAGAAAATGACGATGGTGTTCTCTGCCAGAGCTTGTTTCTCTAGCTCCTCCAGGATGCGGCCAAAGCACTCATCCACACTGCGCAGCATGGAGGCCATGATGGGATTCCCCTGGCGGCCGGTGGGGTCTTTTTTCGCAGCAAAGACCTTGGTGTACTCCTCCTTGTGCCCCCAGGGGCCATGCACGCCGTAGCACCAGAGGTTGAGAAAAAAGGGCCCGTCTTTGTTGGCTTGGATAAACTTCACCGCCTCCGCCGCCTGGCGGTCCACGATGTATTCACCCGGCGGGCCATCCGTGATGGTGCCGATCCTATTTTTGCCGTTTGGCACACCTTCCGCCTTCACGCCGTAGGGGGAAAAGTATTCGCCCGGCGGGCCGGGATCGGGGTGGCAGTGAAAGGCGGTGTCAAAGCCCTGCTGCTCTGGCCAGTAGGGCGCAGTGAGCCCGATGTGCCATTTGCCAATGTGGGCGGTGCGGTAGCCAGCGGCCTTGAGCACCTCTGCCAGCGTGATTTGCGCGGGTTCCAGGTAGTTTTTGCTCTCTGGCGTCAGCATGGGCGCGTTTGCTGGTGCGGTCTTTTTCAGAAACTCGTGCCCGGCGGGCTGCGGCGGCTGGTGGCCGCTGGCGGTGGTGATGCCATGGCGCGCGCTGTATTGCCCGGTGAGGATGGAGGCGCGTGTGGGGGAGCACAGCGGCTGCGCGTAGGCATCCGTGAAACGCATCGCACGCTGGGCAAAGCGGTCGATGTTGGGCGTCTCATAATACTTGGCGCCATAAACGCCGCTGTCCATCCAGCCCATGTCATCGGCGAGGAAAAGGACGACATTCGGCCGCTGGGCGGCGTGGCCGAGGGCGGAGAGGCTGAGAAGAAAGAGAACGGCGTGGAGCATGGCGGCGCTGGAACGTCGCGGGGCGCGCCATGTTGCAGCCGTCAGCGCATGACGATGGGCGGCAGTTTGGCGGCCAGCTTGGCACGCAGCTCTTGGAGTGTAGCGGCGTGCTTGGGATCGTTCGCCAGGTTGGTGTATTCCTGCGGATCGCTTGCGTGATCGTAGAGCTCAATGCCGCTGCGTCCTTCATCCCATTCGGTGCAGTGCCAGCGGCTGGTGCGGATGCTGCGGCCCCAAAACTCAGCATTCGGACCGCGCCTAGCCTGGGTGAAGGCAGCATCGTGAATCTCAGCGGCGGCATTTTCCAGGAAGGGGCGCAGGCTTTTGCCTTCCAGTTGCTTGGGCGCAGGCAGGCCGCAGAGATCACAGAGCGTGGGGAAAACGTCCGTCAGCTCAATCAGGCTCTCACTCCGCTGGCCGGCGGCCTTCATGCCGGGGGTGGCAAGGAGGAAGGGCACGCGGGCACTTTCCTCAAACAGGCTGCGTTTGTGCCAGAGGCCATGCTCGCCGAGGTGCCAGCCATGGTCAGAGACAAAAAGGATGATCGTGTTGTCATCAAGGCCCGCCTGTTTGAGGGACTCCAGCAAGCGCCCGACCTGGGCATCCACATAGCTCACGCAGGCGAGGTAGGCGCGGATGGCGGCGCGGCGCTGCTCGGGCGTAGCCGTGAGTGCATAGCCGGGCACCGCGCCATTGCGGGCGGGCGCGGGGATGTCTGCCTCATCATCTGCGGGGGCTTCAGGCAGCGTGATGCTTTCAAAGGGATACAGATCAAAATACTGCGCCGGGGCCACGAGTGGCAAATGAGGCCGGTGAAAGCCGACGGCGAGGAAGAAGGGCTTGCCGCTCTCCGGCTTGCTTAGCCATTCGATGGCCGTTTTGGCAAACACGCCATCGACGAGCAAGTCATCATCCCCAGGGATCTCTTGCCAGCCCAGCCCCTGTTTCTTTTTGCCAGCCTCCACCT
>JAIWOJ010000110.1 GCA_020216965.1 Prosthecobacter sp. | reverse complement strand
GGTGGGCTCAGCGTCCGCGTGTCTTCATCGAAAGGATGCTGGCCCCATGGGTGACGAGGCCACTGCCACCTGTGATGATGCGGCGCACGGGTTCCCCGGTCTGTGGGTCCGTCGTTAGCGGTGGGTCGCTCATTTTCTGCTGCACTTCAAAACGGCGCGGCTGCTCATCCGGTCTGCTGGGGATGGTCTCATAGACGTAGGTGGCCATGGCGTGTTGGGTTCGGTTAGAAAACGAAGCCAAAGAATGCCTGAGCGAGGCACAAATTCAAGATCCTGGAAGGCTGGCCGCTGAGCGTTGCTCACTCAGGCACAGCCACGGCTTTGGGCACGCGCATTGGCTTGGGCTTGGGGGCGGGGGCTTCTTTCACCGGAACGGCGCGTGTCGGTTTCGGCTCCGGCTCTGGGGTGCCGATGCGCTCAATGACGATGGGCAGGCCCTGGATGCGGCGGGTCTCCAGCCCAGCCGCGTGCAAAGCGGTCTCTCCGCTCGTGAGGGTGGCCGTCAGGCTGGGGGCGAGCACAGGGGCGAGGCAGAGAGGCTCTGCGGTCCGCCAGGAGCGGCTGGCGGCACGCTGTTCCTCGGTATTTTCGGCTCCTAGGCCGTCAATGAGCCGCTGGAAACCGTGGCTTTTCACGGTGGCATCATCGGCAGGCTGGAGGGCTGCGAAAAATTTGCGCAAGTCCGGCAGCAGGTCGTGTCCGGTGTCACGCATGTGAGGGCGCAATTCCTCGCCAAAAAGGGCACCGAGGGCGTTGCTAGGCAGGTCATCAGGACAAACTTCACCTTTCTCGCGCTGGTATTCTTTGAGCAGCGCTGCCCGGCGGTCCATGCCACCGCAGACGATGCGCGCGAGGCCGAAGAAGCGCACGAGGTCCACCGGTCCACCATGGAGGGTGATGACGTAGCGGTCTGAGATGGGATCACTGCGATCCTTCTGAGCCAGTGCTTTGTCCCGCAGGATGGTGAGCCGCTCGACCTGATGGCGCGCAGAGCGCCAGGCGGGCATTTGCGTGGCGGCGGCGATGATGCGCTCCAGGCTAGGGGCGGTGCCTGCGGTGGGTGTTCCCGACGGCGGGGAGGTCTCCTGGGCTAGGCTAGGCAGGCAGAAAAGCAGCGCGATGAGGGGCAGGCGTAGGCTCATGAATGGGAGCATGGCGCGGAACAAAGGGCTGGGCAACGGCGGATGTCCGCCCCTACCAGCGCAGCACGGAGGCCGCCCAGGTAAAGCCTCCACCAAAAGCGACGAGCAGGACCACATCCCCGCGCTTGAGGCGGCCTTCTCGGTTGGCCTCATCCAGGGCCACGGGAATGGTGGCAGCGCTGGTATTGCCATATTTGTGCAGGTTCATGAAGGTTTTCTCCTCTGGCAAACCGAGGCGGTCAGCGATGGCAGTGATGATGCGCGCATTTGCCTGATGGGGGATGACGAGGCTGATGTCTTCCTTGCTCAGCCCGGCCTGTTTTAGCGCTTCCTCTGCGGCGGCACTCATGCGCGTGACCGCGTGTTTGAAGGTCTCTCGTCCTTCCATGTGCACGGTATTGAGGCGCTGGTCCACGTTTTCTGGGGTGACGGGACAGGCGCTGCCGCCGCCGGGCACTTTGAGCAGGTCCACCAGGTTTCCGTCACTGCCCATGACGGTGCTGAGCACACGGCCAGGCGCGTCTGCGGCATCCGTCGCACGGATGACGACGGCTCCTGCGCCATCTCCGAAAAGCACGCAGGTGTTCCGGTCCTTCCAGTTCACCAAGCTGCTGAGCTTTTCCGCACCAATGACCAAGGCGGTCTGGCGTGTGCCCGCATTCAGGAAATGCCGCGCGACCTGGAGGGCATACACAAAGCCGGAACAGGCGGCGCTGATATCAAAGCAGACCGCGTTCGCAGTGCCGATCTTGCGCTGGATGATGCAGGCCGTGCTGGGAAAAAACATGTCAGGCGTGACGGTGGCGCAGACGATCAGGTCGATCTCCTCAGGGCTCACGTTGGCGTTTGCCATGGCCCGGCGGGCAGCTTCACTGGCGAGGTCACTGGTGGCTTGGTCGGCACTGGCGATGCGGCGCTCTTTGATCCCGGTGCGGGTGGTGATCCATTCATCGGAGGTATCGACGATTTGGGAAAGGTCATCGTTCGTCAGCACCTTCTCTGGCATGTAGCTGCCGGTGCCGATGATGGAGGAGACGCAAGGTTGGAGCATGGATGTCAGAAAAAAGTAAAAAGGCCGGGAGGGGAGATGGAAGAGAGACCAGCGCTCCCTGCAAGAGGGAGCTGGGCTTTTCATCAACCGTGTGCCTGCAAGCTCGCCCTTGACCGCTCGCTGGGTCCAGACGGGCGGGGTGCCTGTGGCTTTTGCTTTTTTTGACCGGGTGCCCGGGCAGCACTCAGGCTTTGAGCCCCTCCAGATGTGGCTGCACTGGCTTGGCGCTGGCGATAAATTCCTCCCAGGTGACACTGCGGCCTGCCTTGGCGGCATATTCGCCAAAGAGGGTGAGCAGGGTGGTTTCGACGGCTCCCTCCAGAGTCGGATTGCCTCTGGGGTTCTTTTCAGCAATCGCTGCCCGGAAGGTCTCGACGTTGTTCACGCTGCCGCTGCGGTAGAGATTTTTGGACTCGCCGCCGCTCCAGAAGTTTTCTTTGCCACCACGGATCATCACGCGGCCTCCGAACTTGCTCTGAAAGGCACCTTGGGTGCCCACAAAGCGGTTTTCACAGAGGAAGGGGCTGCCCCAGGCGGTGTATTGGCGGGAGGCGAAGGTGACCGCGCCCTGGGTGAACTCAAAGAGCAGGGCGTAGTGGTCGGAGACATCGCCTACCGTGTCAGGCCGTCCGCCGCGGCCGCAGGTGCCCGTGACGCGCGTCGGTCGGCCAAAGGCCCAACTGACAATGTCGAGGGCGTGGATGTTTTGCTCCGTGATAATGTCACCGGCGAGGTCGCGGTAGCGGATCCAGTTCTTGAGGCGCGCCTCAGGGCTGTCTTCCTGGCTTTGGAGAGGGATTAGGTCAGCCTCGTAGTGGCATTCGCCAAACAAGAGGTCGCCGATCGCGCCCGCGTGGATGCGCTGGATGCCCTCTTGGAAAAATTGGTCCCCCCTGCACTGCACATCCGCAAGCACGATGATGCCTTTGGCGGCGGCGTCCTTGGCCAGTTGGCGGATGGTTTCACAGCCGGCTACATCAATGGCGACTGGTTTGGCGATGAGCACATGCTTTCCCGCAGCCACTGCGTCCACGGCCTGCTGGACATGAAATGCTGGCGGGCTGTGGATGGCGACCGCATCCACCTCCTCAAGCAACTTCTGGTAGCCGCTCAGTCCGGTGAATTGGGATTTGGGGGCGATGCCAAACTTCTCACCAAAGGCCTGCACCCGGTCCTCAAAGTAGTCGCAGGCTGCGGTGAGGCGAAATCCTGGGTTTTCCGCGATGATGCCTGAAACGAAGCTGCCGCGCCCACCACAGCCGATGTTCCCGATTTTGAAAACAGGGCCGTTGTAAGGCGGTTTCTGGGGTTCAGGGGCCGTTTGGGCTGCCACGCGGCTGGCGAGGGTGAGGAGGCCGGAAGAGCGGAGGAGGGTGCGTCGGTTCATGGTTCGATATATTGGAAAGTATTCCTGTATTATAGCAAATGACTTTTTCCCGCTGCTCTGGGGGCTCTCTGATCCCGCAACTTCGTTTTGCAGGCTGCGCTAGAGCAGTTTAGAGGAATGCCATGACTCCGATTGGCCTTGGCATCGACCTAGTGGAAGTGGGCCGCATCCGCAGCCTGCTGGAGCGGCATGGGCAGCGATTTAAGGAACGCACCTTCACTGAGGGGGAAATGGCCTACTGCGATCACTGCGCAGACCCCGCGATGCATT
The DNA here is from genome assembly GCA_020216965.1 of Prosthecobacter sp. Classification (GTDB taxonomy): domain Bacteria; phylum Verrucomicrobiota; class Verrucomicrobiia; order Verrucomicrobiales; family Verrucomicrobiaceae; genus Prosthecobacter. Next base: position 3,105 of record JAIWOJ010000110.1, on the reverse strand, counting down.
ATGCGGCACGTTTTGCGGCCAAGGAGGCAGCGGCCAAGGCCCTCGGCACGGGGCTGTGGTCCCAGGGCGTGGATTGGCGGCAGCTTGAGGTGGTGCGTGAGCCCTCCGGCAAGCCGCACCTCGTGCTGCATGGAGAGGCTGCTGAACACGCCAAGCGCATGGGCAGCCAAGGCTGCCTGCTTTCCATCACCCACACGCAGGTGCTGGCGATGGCGCAGGTGATCCTCGTGTGAAAGAAATCTCACGCTCAGCGCACCGCGTGGGCCTTGAGATCCTCTAGAGAGACAAACTCCAGCGCATGAAGATGCGTGGCCTCCAGCACCACGGGCGGGGCCAGACCTGCCTCCAGCGCCTCTGCCCAGCGGCTGACACACAGGCACCAGCGGTCGCCGGGCTCCAGGCCGGGAAAATCATACTCAGGGATAGGCGTCGTGAGGTCATTGCCGCGGCTGCGGGAGAAGCGCAGAAACTCTTCCGTCATCACGGCGCAGACGGTGTGTAGCCCCACATCATCTGGGCCGGTGCGGCAGTAACCATCGCGGTAAAAACCAGTCATGGGATCATGACAACAGCCTTGCAGGGGAGTGCCGAGTACGTTGGAGGGCATGGCGCATGGGATGAAGGCAGCCAAGCTCGCTTTGCAAGTTTCGGCGGTAAAAACCTTGATCCTCAGCACGGTCACCGTGAAGAGAAAGCGCCTGACCATGCCAAAGAATGCCTCCATCGAACTGCCATCCCCCGCCAAGATCAATCTCTGGCTGCGGGTGCTGGGAAAACGTGATGACGGCTATCACGAAGTGCATACCCGGCTGGTGAAGCTGGCTGTGGCAGACAAGGTGCGTCTTGCGCTCTCTGAGCAGCCCGGCATCTCCCTGACCTGCAACGTGCCAGACATCCCCACGGATGGGGCAAACCTCGCTGTGAGGGCGCTCCAAGCGCTTGAGGCCAAAGTGAACCTCCAACAGGGCTGGAGCATCCATTTGGAAAAACACATCCCACATGGCGCGGGGCTAGGTGGAGGCAGCAGCAATGCAGCCATCACCCTCAAAGCGGCGAACGAGCTGCTGGGGCACCCGCTGAGGCTGGAGCAGCTTTTAGACATTGCCGCTAGCATTGGCTCAGACGTGCCCTTTTTCCTCCTGGATGCCGCTGCGGCAGATGGGCAGGGAAGGGGAGAGCGCGTGATCCCGGCAGACGTTGCCTGGCGGCTTCCCCTGGTGCGCATTAAACCCGCCTTTCCCCTCCCCACCCCCTGGGCCTATCAGCGCTGGGCTCTCTCTCAGGAGCTTCCAGGGGTGCTTTATGCGCCTCAGCTCTGCCCGTGGGGGGAGATGGTGAATCATCTAGAGCGTCCCGTCTTTGAAAAATATCGCCTCCTCCCCGCGCTGAAAACTTGGTTGCTCGCTCAGGAGGGGGTGCGCGCTGCGCTCATGTCTGGCTCTGGCTCCACGGTTTTTGCCATCACGGATAGCGATGTGCGGGCCGCCGCCCTGGCGGAGCAGGCGCGCGATTATTGTGGTGAGACGGCTTGGGTGTGCGCGACGCGGACGGCGGTCTGATTTTTTTCCGCGCGATCATGGCAGGCCTGGTCATACAAGCCTGTGCCGCCCATCACGAAGGGGGACAGATGAATGGAGCGAGAAATTGCCGATCAACTCGAAGCCCTGCACCCCGATGCCTTTGGCTGGGCGCTGCACTGCTGTGGCGGCGATGTTTCCCGCGCGGAGGATGTGCTGCAAAGCGCTTACCTCAAGGCAGCCTCAGGCCGCGTGGTGTTTGGCGGTGCATCCAGCTTCAAGACATGGTGGTTCGGTGTCATCCGGCTGACGGCCCACGAAGAATTTCGCAGGCTGAAAAATCGCGAATCCCTGCTGGGACGGCTGATCCAACGAGGCTGGGGGGAAACCAGCCCGCCGCAGACGACGCCAGCCCATCAGATCGAGCAAGAAGAGCAGGTGACCGCGCTGCGCTTGGCGCTATCTCGCTTGCCATCCCGGCAGGCAGAGGTGCTACACCTCGTCTTTTACCAAGATCTCACCATCCGCGAGGCCGCAGCGGTGATGAAGGTGGGCCTGGGCTCTGCCCGCCAGCACTACGAGCGCGGAAAGGCGCGTTTGCGCCAGTTTTTGCTACTACCTCCTGAGTCCTCCTATGAACCCTGACGAAGAACTGCGCCAACAGTTTGCCCTGCTGCGGCGTGCAGATCATGCCGCTGCACCAGCGTGGAACCCAGATCTGATCGTGCCGGCTCCGAAGGTGCAGGCTTGGTATCAGATGCCGCGCTGGCGGTGGATCGCAGCGGCATCCTGCCTGTTCGCCCTGTGCTTTCTTGGCCGCCCACGGCCGTATGCTCCGCCACGCGATGACTTAGCCCGTGCTTTGCCGGTGTTTTTTTCACCCCAGGAAGCCCCACTGTTTGCCGGGCTCAGCCCTGAAAATGCCGTGCCTAGCGACGCGCTGCTGCCCCTTCACCTCACCATCCTCCTGCCATGAAACTGCTGCTACCGATCCTCCTTACCGCCGCTGCTTTGGCCTATGCTGGACCTGAGACTTGGCTTCAGGGCGGGCTCATCAGCCCTGATGTCATTCAAAGTCTCAAAGACGACTTGGCGCTTTCATCCGAACAAGAAGAAAAAATGCGGGCGATCATTTCTTCAGCGCAAAGTGAGGGGGAGGATTTGGAAAAAAATGTCCGTGAGCAGCAAAGGTACCTGAATGGCCTTTTGCGTGATCCTGCCACCACGCCCGACGCGGCCGCTAGCGCACTCACCCGCCTCTTGGAGGCAGAGGCACCCGTCAAGCAGCTCCAGCTACGCACCCTGCTGCGTCTGCGTGATGTCCTCAGCCCAGAGCAGCAGCGGCTGGCGGCAAAATTGGCCCCAGGCCGCTCTGCCCATGCCAGCGACTTAGCGGCTGCCGTGAGACAAAAAGCCGAAAAACTGCGTGCCGAGGTCGAATCCCTGGGCATCAAACCTACGCGCGCCCTCAGCCAGCGTGGCGCTGAAATCGAATCCCTCATCAAAGCTGGTGACTGGCCTGCGGCAGAGCGGGCTTTGACCCAGCTCTCCCTTGACTGCCAAGCTGACGCCCCAGCAGAAACGGAGG
>JAIWOJ010000109.1 GCA_020216965.1 Prosthecobacter sp. | reverse complement strand
CACCATGTCTTGTGAATCTGCCACCCCTTGCGCTAGATGTTTTTAACCGCTGACTAGACGCTGATAAAACGCTGATACAGAAGGTTTTCAATTAGCGTCTGATTCGCGTCAAATTAGTGGTTAAAGAATCCCAAATAGTGATGATGTTAGGTGTGTTTCCCGGCCGGCTGCTGCGTGGCCTGCTCCCACAGGCGGCGGTAGTGGTCCAGCCGCTCCTTGATGCGGCCTTCCAGGCCATTCGTGGTGGGCTCATAGTATTGCCGCCCGCCCTCTAGGCAGCGCTGGGGCACGAAGCCTCCCTCGTAATCGTGCGGATACAGGTAGCCTTCGCCATGGCCGAAGGATTTGGCCCCGGCGTAGTGGCTATCCCGCAGATGCTTGGGCACGGGCAGGGTGCGACCGTTTTTGACGTCGGATAAAGCGGCCCCGATGGCCTTGGTGGCGCTGTTGCTCTTGGGCGCGGTGGCCAGGTAAAGCACGGCGTGGGAGAGGATGAGCTGGGCCTCCGGCATGCCGATGAACTCGACGGCCTGATGGGCGGCCACGGCCACGCGTAGGGCGTTGCTGTCGGCCAGGCCCACGTCCTCACTGGCGGCGATGACGATGCGGCGGGCGATGAAGCGGATGTCCTCCCCGGCATGGAGCATTTTGGCGAGCCAGTAGATGGCGGCATCGGGGTCGCTGGCGCGCATGGATTTGATGAAGGCGCTGGCGGTGTCGTAGTGGGCGTCGCCATCGCCGTCATAGACGACGGTTTTCTGCTGCACGCTTTCCTCGGCGGCGGCTAGGTCGATGTGGATGCGGCCCTGCGCGTCTGGCGGGGTGGAGAGCACGGCTAGCTCTAGGGCGTTCAGGCACTTGCGTGCGTCGCCATCGCAGAGGGTGGCTAGGTGCAGGCGCGCCTCGGGTGTGAGGGTGGCTTTGCAGCGGCCTAGGCCGCGTTCCTCATCAGCCAGCGCGCGGTCGATCAGCGCCTCTAGGTCGGCGATGCTCAGGGGCTCCAGGGTGAAGACCTGGGAGCGGCTGACGAGCGGGCTATTGATGTAAAAGAAGGGATTGTGTGTGGTGGCACCGATGAAGCGCAGCGTGCCGCGTTCTAGATGGGGCAGCAGCACGTCCTGCTGGGCTTTGTTAAAGCGGTGAATTTCATCCACAAAGAGGATGGTGGACTGGCCATTCAGTTGGCGCAGACGCGCGGCGGCATCGGCCTCCCGCCGGATGTCCGCCACGCTGCTTTCCACGCCGCTGAGGGTGACAAAGCGCGCCCGTGTCTCATGGCCGATGAGGGTGGCTAGGGTGGTCTTTCCCACGCCGGGCGGGCCGTAGAGGATGAGGGAGGAAAAGCGGTCTGCCTGGATGGCGCGGCGCAGCAGGCGCCCTTCGCCCAGGATGTGAGCCTGGCCGGTGTACTCCGCCAGCGTGCGTGGCCTCATGCGTGCAGCCAGCGGCGCGCCCGCGTCGGGCAGGGCGGTGGGGGACGGGGTAGGGGAGTCGGCGGCGAAGAGGTCTTCAGGCATGAATGCGGAGGTTCTCAAGGTGCCGAGCATGAGCTGCCGACGCAAGATATTGCGGGTATCACGCTGAAGCATGAACAACGCACTTTAGACTCCTCGTCATCAGGTTTTGTGAAATACATTCAATCCTATTGGCAACAGAATGAGGAGAACAGAATCAAGCCATTCTGTTGTCCTCATTCTGCTGCCAAAATCACAAATCTTCATGGCGCGAGGGCTAGATGTATGGATGGGATGTGCTTGGCTCAGAAATCCAGGAAGATTTCGGCGCGGCGGTTCTTGGAGCGGCCTTCGGGATCGTCGGTGCCGTCTGCTTTTTGGTTGGGACTGAGCGGCTGCGGTTTTCCAAGCCCTTTGGGGGTGATCTGGGCCTCTGAGACCCCGAGGGCTGTGAGTTGCTGTTTGCCGGTCTCAGCGCGCATGCTGGAGAGGCGCAGGTTGTAATCATCAGTCCCTTTGGCGTCGGTGTGACCGGCGATGTGCAGTTTTTTGCCAGGGTCAGATTTCAGGAGGCCAGCGACGATCTCCAGTTGCTTCTTGGCGCGGGGATGCAGTTGCGCTTGGTCGTATTCAAAATAGAGGGCGAGGGACTCTCCACCGGTGGGGTTTTTTACGATGGGTGTGTAGGGGACGCCGAGCTTGGTGGCGCTGGCGGCGAAGGAGCCGAGGATTTCAGAAAGGTTGAGACCTACCACACGCCAGGGCTGATCGGTGCCTGCGCGCTGCAGCTCAAGGCCGAACTCCGTGCTCTGCTGAAGGCTGGGGGACTGCACCTGGGCGATGACCCAGGAGACCTCAGGGTTTGCCACGGTGATGATGAGGGGCTTGGTGGGCTTAAATTCATACTGGCCTTCTTCAAACACGATGCAGAGCCCGGCCAACCGCTCGGCGGGGACTTTTTTCTCATCTACAAATTTGCGCGCTTCAGCGAAGTCATGCCGCAGCAAAGCGCGGACGAAATCGCTGCCAAAAGTGAGCGCGTCGTCCCCGGAGGAGACCCGAAAAAGCGGAGGGCGCGTGGCCTCAGGCTCCTTCATGGCGAGTGGGGGTACCTTTGTCTCTGCTGGGGCGATGGGTGCCGTGGCGGCGGGGGCGGTGCCTGGTGGTGCCGCTGGGATCATGCCCGCTGCCGTGGCGCGGGGCGTTGTTGGCATGGGGAGTGCCTCGGCGAGTTCCTTGGGCAGCTCCACGCGCGTTACCTTCCAGCCCATGCGCTCATCTCGTTCTAGGTCCAGTTGTAGCCGCATTGGGGTGGAAGATCCATCTTTGAGGAGGGGCAAGGACAGGCGGGTCTTGTTTTCCACGATGCCCAGCAGTTCCACTTGGTCCTCAGAGCCCGGTTTTGCCCCGAGTTCACGGATCATTTTCTCAAGCATCGCCGCTGCGGCTGCGGTCTGCGTGGGGTCATTGGCGGCGAGCAGCGCAGCAGCCCGGCTGAGATCACCTGCCGCGAGGCTCCGTGCGAGGTCTTTGCCGAGATCAAGCGGACGAGCAAAACCGAAGGAGGGGGGGGCATCCATTGCGGGTGCCGCAGGCTTGGGGGCAGAGGCGGCCTGCGGGCTGGGCATGGCAGGCGCGGTGGCTGCGGCGGCTTGTTGGGCCGCTGTGTCATCGACTTTGGCTGGGTGCGGCTCTTGCATCTGGGCAGCCTTTTCCAGCTTGGGTCGGGTGATGAAGAAAAAGATCAGGGTAGAGACCAGCAGGGCGGTCACGACCAAGAGGATGGGAGCAGCGCGCCCATGCTCTAAGGTGGCTGGCAAGGCTGGTTTGGGCGGACGGTGGTTCAGCATGTTCAGGGGTTCAGCTGTGAGCAGCTAGGATGCCATGGCCTCGCGACGATGTCCAAGCCGCTTTTGCGCAGACGGCAGCACTTTTCCCCGCTGAATCGCCGCCTAACCTTGCGCCTAAGGTGCTGCGGTGCGGTCCAGCGTCATCACGCATTCGAGGTGCCGCGTCTGCGGGAAGAGGTCAAAGGGCTGCACGGTGCTGAGCTGATAGCCTGCTTGGGTGAAAAGGACGAGGTCACGCATCTGGGTGGCAGGATTGCAGGACACATAAACCACGCGGCGTGGGCTGAACTGGAAGAGCTGGTGCAGGAATGCCTCACTGCATCCCGCGCGTGGGGGATCGATCAAGACCACGGTGTCTGCTCCAGGGTGGGGCACCTGGGAAAAAATGGCGCTGGCATCAGCGGCTAGGAAGCGGCAGTTCGTGAGTTGATTCAGCGCCGCATTGTGGGCGGCACGGGCCACGGCGGTCTCGGAGATTTCCACGCCAATGACTTCTTCAAAACGAGGAGCAGCGCAGATGCCGAAGAGACCGCTGCCACAGTAAGCATCGACGAGGAATCTAGCGCCACTAGCCGCAGCCTGGTCCACGGCATGGGCCACGAAGTCAGCGAGGATGAAGGGATTGTTCTGAAAAAAATCGCCTGCGAGGAACTCAAAGCGCATGGTCCCCACCTGCTCGACCGTGATGGCATCGGGGCGGGTCAGCACCCCATTGGCCCCTGCGCGTAGCAGCAGGGTGGCACCGTTTTTGTAGCTGTCGGCTCTGGCGGCTTCGCGTGCGCGGGCCAGTGCCTCATTCAGCACTGGCATGGCGATGGGGCAGGCTTTCACGTCCACCATGGCATGGCGCGTGCCTGCACGCAGAAAACCGATCTCACCCACCTCGCCACCTTTGGGCCGGTGAAAGTGCGGGGTGATCTTGGAGCGATAGCCATACCGTTGCGGGGAGCTGATGACGGGCTGCACAGGGTGCTGTAGCCGTGCCATGTGCTGCAGCAGTTCCTCGACCTGCCTGCGCTTCCACTCGAGCTGCTTTTCATAGGCCAGGTGCTGGTACTGGCAGCCGCCGCAGGTGCCAAATAACTCACAGACGGGTGTCACGCGATCTGGTGAGGGATCGATGACTTCGAGGAGGTCGGCGTTGCTGTAGTTCTTGTGGTTTCGGTAAATGCGGCAGCGCACCCGCTCCCCAGGCAGCGCAAATGGCACAAAGACCACCCAACCCTCCACGCGGGCCACGCCACTGCCTTCGTTGGTGAGGTTTTCGATGCGTACCTCCAGCTCCTGGTGGTAGGCAAAGGGGTGGGGCACGAACTTCCTGGGCTGCATGGTATCCCCGTGTTTAGCTCCCCCCTGTCTTGCGGCAAGGGGTGAATTTCCCGCCCTGGTTCAGGGCTGGCATTTGCTGCCCCATCCTTGACCCTACCCCTCAGGCGCGCCACGCTCGCAGCATCTCAAATGTCCAAACGTCTCTTCCTCCTCGATGGCATGGCGCTGCTGTACCGTGCGCATGTTGCCTTCATCAAAAACCCCATCCGCACCAGCGATGGCGTGAATACCTCCGCACTCTACGGCTTCACGAACACGCTGCTGGACATCATCGGCAGCCAGCAGCCCACCCACCTGGCGGTGGTGCTGGATACCTCTGCCCCGACACCGAGGCATGAGATGTTCCCTGAGTACAAAGCCCAGCGGGAAGAGATGCCCGAGGACATTTCCAGCGCGATCCCGCAAATCCACCGGCTGTGCGCCGCCATGCAGATCCCCCTCATCACCCAGGATGGCCTAGAGGCGGATGACATCATCGGCATCCTGGCCAAGCGCGCAGAAAAAGAAGGCTTTGAGACCATGATGGTCACGCCGGACAAGGATTTCGGCCAGCTCGTGACCGATGCGATCAAGATCTACAAACCTGGTCGTCAAGGCAGTGAGGTGGAGATCCTGGGCGTGAAAGAAGTCTGCGAGCGCTGGGGCATTGAGCGCCCCGAGCAAGTCATCGACATCCTCGCGCTGATGGGCGATGCCGTGGACAATATCCCCGGCATCCCCGGCTTTGGCGAAAAGACCGCTACCAGCCTCATCCAGCAGTTTGGGAGCGTGGAAAACCTCATCGCCAACGCTGCGCAACTGAAAGGCAAACAGAAGGAAAAGGTAGAGCAGCACGCAGAAAAAGCGCTCATGTCCAAAAAGCTGGCCACGATCTTTACCGACCTGCCCGTGCAGGTGGCGCTGGACGATCTAAAGCTCAAAGGCCACGACGAGGCAGCCCTGAAAGCCCTGTTCACTGAGTTTGAGTTCAACGCGCTAGGCCGCCGGGTTTTTGGTGAGGAGTTCAAGGCTGGCCGCGGCCGCATGTTGGCTCAGGCGGAAAAGCCTGTCGCAGCATCAGGCGAACTTTTTCCCACCGAAGAAATCAGCCTGCCGACCTCCCCCAAGCAGCGCACCATCGCCGATACACCGCACCGCTATCATCTCATCCGCACGCCAGAACAGCGCGCGCAGCTCATCGCCCTGCTGGAAAAACAGCCCCGTTTCTGCTTTGACCTGGAGACGACCTCCCTCGATCCGCGAGATACCGAAATCGTCGGCATCGCCTTCTCCTGGCAGTCTGCGGAAGGCTGGTTCGTCTTGTTCCCCCGAGATCAACGAGCGTCCGCGCAGGTGCTGGAGGAGTTTCGAGGTGTTTTCACCCGTGGCGACGGCATCGAAAAGATCGGGCACAATCTGAAGTTTGATCTCTCGGTGCTCCTCGCGAAGGGGCTAGAGGTCAGTGGCCCGTTTTTTGACACCATGCTGGCGCATTCTTTGATCGAGCCAGATCAGCGGCACGGCATGGACTATCTGTCCGAGACCTACCTGGGTTACACGCCCATCCCCATTTCCGCGCTCATCAACACCGAGAAGGAAAAGGATCTTTTCAGCACCCAGAGCATGGCAGACGTGGCAGAGGCTGAGCCACAAAAGATCACCGACTACGCAGCGGAGGATGCCGATGTGACCTGGCAGCTCGCGGAAAAGCTGCGCCCTCTGCTGCCCCAGCACGGGGCAGAGCGCGTGTTTGATGAGATCGAATGCCCGCTCATTCCGGTGCTGGCGCGCATGGAGCACATCGGTGTAAAAATCGATGCAGCAGCCCTGCAGGAGTTTGGCCTTCAGCTCGAAAAACGCGCGCATGAGCTGCACCAGCGCATCCAGGAGCAGGCCGGGGGTGCTTTTAACCTGAACAGCCCCAAGCAGCTCGGGGAGGTGCTCTTTGAGCGGCTGAAGCTCATGGAGAAGCCAAAGAAAACTGCCACCGGCCAATACCAGACCAATGAACAGGTGCTGCAATCTCTGGCTGGGCTGCATCCGATCATTGGGGAGATTTTGGAGTATCGAGAGGTGACCAAGCTCAAGAGCACCTATGTGGATGCGCTGCCAGAGTGCGTCTCCAAGGTCGATGGCCGTGTCCATACCACCTTTCACCAACTGATGGCTGCCACGGGCCGCATGGCCTCCAGCAACCCGAACCTGCAAAACATCCCCATCCGTTCCGATTCAGGTAAAGAAATCCGCAAAGCCTTTGTGCCCGGCATGGAAGGCTGGGTGCTGCTGAGCGCGGATTACAGCCAGGTGGAGCTGCGCGTCATGGCAGCGCTGAGTGAGGACGCGGCGATGATTGAGGCTTTTCAAAAAGGGCAAGAC
>JAIWOJ010000108.1 GCA_020216965.1 Prosthecobacter sp. | reverse complement strand
TGGCCCATCCTATCAGCCTCCGCGCTGCTCAGACAGCTTTTCCATTCACGGATTTAGGTTGAAAGGTGGTCGATGCACTCAATCTCTGTCTCTATGATTTTATCTAACCCTTTGAAAATGAGGGGAATAAATACAATCCTGGACTCCCATATTCCCTTCTTTTGGCTCAAATCCACCAACAGGAAGAGACCGCGCGCAGATGAGGGGACCACAACGAGTCTGTGCCCAGCCAGCATTCGTGATGAGCCCGAAGGAAACGGCAATAAAAAACAAGCAGGTTGATGAGCAGTGAAAGGGCAATCACCGCCAGATCAACGGGTGCGCCCGAATCAGCCGCCAAGGTTCATGGCTATGGTGACAAATCCACCTCCATCAAAAACACCCCATAGCCTACGCCTGCTTCATCGCCGCTCACACCGAGTTGGAAGGCAATGAGGCGACCGTCTTGGCTGACGACGTAGTTGCTGGCCTTGTGGCCGGGGAAGTCGAGGAAGAGCGTGAGGCGCTGCGGCTCGCGGCTGCCGTCGAACCACACCCGCCACGCATCCACCATCGGCCAGGGTTTGCTGACGCTGCGGTTGCGTTCGACGAGCGTGCTTTGGCCGTCGGGGAAGATGCCTTCGACCTCTTCGTAATCTTCCGCCGTGTTCGTGAAGTTCGTGAGCTTCCGAGATTCCAGATCAAAAGTGTAGCCTTCGGTGTTGTGGCCGTTTTCGATGAGGTAGGCGCTGAGGGTGATGGCCCGGTCATCGGGGGTGAAGTTCTGCGTCTCGATCATCTTCGGGCGGCGGCCTTCGGGGAAATCCTTGGTCGTGAGCACGAGCCGCGTGTTGGCCAGCCTGGGCGTGCCATTTTCATAATCGATGTCTCCACACGAGATGGCCGTCTGCCGCGTCTCGCCCTCAAGGTGATGCGTCCACGCGATCTTGAGCTGCGAGCGAGAAACCGCCGGGCCTTCCGCCGCCACGACACCGAGCGGCGTGGGTGGCTTTGTGAGCGACCGGTCGAGCACGAACATCTTCGCAAAGTGCCGGACTTTGAGCCGCGCCTCTTTGCTCGTGGCATCAAAGGTCTCGTCGGGTCCGGTGAGGAGGTAGTCGCCGTTGCTCAACACATTCACGCGATTGAAGCCGTGGTGTTTGAAGTGCTGTGTGAGGCAGCGAATCTTGCCGCTGCGGATCGTGTATTCCATCACGTCGCCGTATTGCTTGCTCAGGAAGAGCACGCGCTGGCTGTCATGCGAAAACTCGGCCCGCTCGCCGAAGCTGGTGATTTGTTGGATGTTGGCTGGAAGGTGATCGGCGGGATTGCCCAGGGCTGGTGTGCCCGCTGCCGCAAGTGCGGTTGGCGATGTCGCAAAGCCCATGTCCTTCAGCCATTTCGCGGCCCGGTTCGGCCAATGCGTCACCGGCGTGAAGGTCGGGCGCAGGCCGTAGCCATGTCGGCCACGGGTGAAAAGATGCAGCTCGGCGGGCACTTTGTTTTTCGTCAGCTCCGTGTAGAGCACGGTGCAGTTCAGCGAGTTCACATGGTCATCCTGCGCCATGACGAAGAACATGGGCGGCGTGTCCTTGGTGATCTTGAGGTAGGGCTTCAAACCGCCGCTCTGCTTGTCATAAAAGCCGCCGGGGTAGATCGGTAGAACAAAGTTGGGAGCGCAGGAGTGTTCGTCACTCGCGTCCACCTTCTCATACAGCCGTTGTTCGCGCAGAATGGCCGTGAGGCCCGCTGTTTCACCACCAGCAGAGAAACCCATGATGCCGATGCGCTTGGGATCAAGGCCCCATTCGGCAGCGTGGGCGCGTGTGAGGCTCATGGCACGTTGCACATCCATCACGGGGCCGACGGCTTTCATCGGCGCATTGCCCTGTTCGTTCAAAACGTTGCCATGCTCGCGAGTCGGCACGCGATACTTCACCACGATGGCCGCGAAGCCGAGTGAGTTCAGCCATTCCGCGACCTCGGTGCCTTCCAGATCCCAGGCGAGAATGCTGAATCCGCCTCCCGGGCACACGAGCACTGCGCCACCGTTCGCCTTGGCCTTCGGCGGCAGATAAACGTGCATCTGCGGCGTGCTCACATGGCCGAGTTTGATGATCTTGCGGCCCGCGATGAGCTTGTCCTCGGGCTTGGTGAGATCGCGCTCCAGGCCGTCGGTCTTCGTCGCAGGTCCAGGTGGCGTGGAGGGCCAGAGGTTGAGAAAAGCAGTTTGTGCTTCGGCCCAAGCGTTAAAGGCGAGGAAGATGATGCAGATGCGCAGAAACATAAGTGGTCTTGATTGAACTGGAGAACCTGGCTTCAGAACCTTGGGCTAAAGCCCAAGCTACAATGGCAAAGGGCCGGCGCTGTCGCCGAATTTGCCGATCTGCACACCCATCTGCTGCGCGAAGCTGAGGTAGAGGTTGCAGGCGCGCTGTTGGTCCTCGGCCTTGGCACTGAAATCGAGCACACGACCTCCGGCGATCTGACCGCCGCCGTGGCCGGCGAGGATCATGGGGAGATTGCGGCCGTCGTGGCTGTCGCCGTTGAACATGTTGCTGCCGAACTGGAGGATGACGTTGTCGAGCATCGTCGTGCCGCCGCCTTCGTCCACGGATTGCATCTGCTTCATCAAGTAGGCGAGCTGCTCGACGTGGAATTGATTGATGCGCTGATACGACGCGAGCTTCTTCGGGTCCTCCTTGTGATGTGAGATGCCGTGGAGCTGGTCATTGAGCACGCCGTTGAGGAAGCCGAACTTCATGTGCGAGACATCGCGGTTGAAGATGAGCGTGGCGACGCGGGTCTTGTCCATGCGCCAGGCGAGCAGCATCAGGTCGAGCATCATGCGCATGTGCTCGCGCACGTCCTGCGGATGCAAAGTAGCTCGGGCTTCAGCCCGACTCTGCGGATCGTGTGGATCGAATGCGATGCCGTTGAGACTTGGGCTGAAGCCCAAACGACTTTTTTGGCCCTCCAGCCTTCCATCCTTCGTCGCTCGTTCGATGCGCAGTTCCAGGTCACGGACGCTGTGCATGAACTCATCGAGCTTCTGCTGGTCCATACCGCTGAGCCGACGCCGCATGTCCTTCGACTGCGCCAGCACCACATCAAGCACGCTACGATCTCGCAACAGGCCGCTGGTGTCGAGAAGACGGTCAAAAACGGCGCGAGGATACACTTCCGGAGCGATGGGCGTGTTCTTCGATGACCACGAGATGGTGGAGTAATACACCGCCGGAACGCCGCCGCGCAGTCCGCTCTCCGCAGGCTCCACGGCGAGCACGAGACTCGGCACCGGCGTCTCCTTGCCGGTGTGCCGTGCGATCACCTGGTCAATGGACTCGCCGCCTTCGGGGATGAGCGTTTCTTTGAACTGCGCCCCGCTGAGATAATTCGAGAAGAGCGGCCAGTGCGGCCCGCTGGTGTTGTTGAAGACATGCAGGTCTTTGAGCACCGTGAAGTGCTGCTTGAGGCCTTCGAGCGGCTTTAGCGTGCTGGAGAGCTTCATGTCGGCCCCGGAGCCGCTGGCGCCCCATTCATGCGGATTCACGCCATTGGCGAAAAGCAGGCAACCATAGCGAATCGGAGCCTTCGCGGTGTTTTGAGCCAAGGATTCAAACCACGGCAGGGTGAGCGTGGCTCCGAGGCATTTGAGGAGGTGGCGGCGGTTCATGGGTGTGCAGCGGACAGTCGAAGCTCCGCTATTCTCTGTGACGTTGGAAGCGGCCCAATCCTGACACTTCCCGCCTGCCGGTTTCAGAAACCTCCCCTGGCCTGTTGGCAAGGCACATCTCAACGGCGCATCCAAACCCCTTCATCACCGCCGCAGCGCGTTGATCAGCTCATCCAGCTTGTTCAGCACATCCTGCATCTGACTCTGGTTGTAGCTGCCATCGGCACCTTGGCCCAGGGTGCTCACCCCGTTGCTGTTGTTGCTCGTTTGAGCCAAAGCATTCGCGATGGCGTTGTTGAGGTCGTTGATCGTTGCTCGCTGCTGGATGTCGGCGTTAAGCGAGGTGAGTTGGCTGCGCATCTCCGCACTGGATAGCTGCGCATTGTTCGCGGGTTTGGTGGGATCAAAGGGCATGGCGTTTTACAAGACTATGAGACTCGGAGACTTGGAGAGGAGGAGACACTGCCAAAGGCCGATGCGGGAGCGATGAGCCAGTCTCCTTGTCTCATCGTCTCCCCACCTCCTTGTCTGGCTCGCCTACGGCGAGACCGTCACCTTCACCACATCGGTCCAGTCGCCATTCGGGGTGCCTTTGTCCCAGAAGCGCATGCGGTATTCGCGGACTTCGGGCGCACCGGCCACCAGCAGCGGGCGTTCGTCCATGACCTGATCGCCGATGCGGGATGGAAAATAGACTTGGCGTTTCATGGTATTGCATTTGTTGGTGTGTTTTGGTGGAGTGAAATAGTCGGACGGCTGGTCCCACGAGCCGCTGTCCCAGGTGCCTTGGTCCCAGTTCATGAGCAGCAGAGGGCGAAGGGCTGAGGGCAAAGAGGAGCGCGGACACTCTTGTCTGCGGGTTCGGTGATGCGGGCAGGAGTGCCCGCGCTCCCTTCAATGGGCTGAATACCGCGTGCTGCGGGCTTGATACCGCACGCGGCGGGTTCGCAGGTCTACGGCGCGGGATGAATACCACCTCTGGCGGGTGCGATACCCTTCGGCGCGGGTCGGATACCATTTCGTCCGGGGAGCCATCCCATTTGGCGCGGGATGAAACCCGCCGCTGCTGGGTTCGATCCCGTTGGCCGGACCTCCCAGCCCGCGCGGCTGGGGATGCATCCCGCCGGGCGGAGGAGCCAGCCCGTGGCGTCCGGGTGGCATCCCATTTTGTCCGGGATGGCCGTTTTGAGGCGAAAAAAGCCTCCCGAGGGGCAAAACAGCGCGTTGGGACGGTTGGGGAGGCTCATGGCAGGCGTCGGGTGTGACGCGGCCAAGAAGAGCACAGCCCCCGGCCCTGCCGTTAGTCAATCATAGGTGACGCCCTTCACTCCTCATCGTCTTCATCTTCGGGCTGCACGGAGAAATTGGGTCAGTGTCATCCCGAGTCCATGGCTGAGCTGCGCGGTCACTGGTAGCATTGGGTTCGCTTTGCTGCGTTTGATTTTGCCGATGTATTCGCGGCTGACGCCACTCTCGAGAGCGAGGCCGTATTTGCTCAGCCCACAGCGCTCCCGTAGCTCTTGCAAACGACGCGGCAGCCGCTCGCGGATAAGCTCGGCGTAATCGTGGGCTTCGTGGTTGTCTGGCGCGTTGGGCACGGCAGTTCCAGTGGTGGCAGTCCTGCCTGTGCCGCAGTGTCGGAATGGACCGCCAGACGACTGCGACACAGGGGACTTTGACGGCGGTTACTTCAGCACGCTGAGGTCCGCGCCAAAATTGATGTGATAGGCGGCACCATCGATGACGAGGGCGGGCACGGATTTGACTCCGGCGGCTTCGGCTTCGGCGACGCGGCCCTTGGCGGTGCCGAGGTGGACGATCTCGACATCGAAGCGGTTCGTGTCGAGCGCGGCGGCGATGTTTTGTTCGGCGGCGACGCAGACGGGGCAACCGGCGTGGAAGAATGTGGCTTTGGTTTTCATGTGGATGTTTACTTGGTGTTTGTTGGATTGAGTGACAGGCCGCTGCGTGGTGCAGTGGATGTCGCCGCCATCAGAATGCGGGATACGAAACCGCGAAAGAGGGCACTATTGCGTGACCGGGCACCGTTTTGTGCGTGCTAGCCGCAGATGGGCTGAGATGATAAAATCACGCATGAAAACAAAACGAGCCGCCACGAAGAAACCGCAGCACCTGCCCCTCACGGAGCGCACGGCATATCGTCGGCTGGAGGATGTGGTGGGCTGCAAGTGGTCGGCGGCGGTGCTTGCAGCGATTGGGCGCGGTGTGACGCGCCCTGGGCAGCTTGAGCGGTTCATTCCAGGCATCTCCACGAAGATACTGACCGAACGTCTGCGCAAGCTGGTGGACTACCGCCTCATCACGCGCACAGAGATTGCAGGTAAGGTGCCGCGCACGGAGTATGCACTCACGGCCATTGGCGCTAAGCTTAACACCATCATCGAGAGCATCCGTGATCTGGATGAAGAACACGACGCGGGCACTGAACCATGACCACACTCACCATCATTGGTGTCCAGACCGGCCTGCCTCGCACGCTGGGAACACCGGGGGCTGCTGAGCCGATGGATCGCGAGTGGACAACTGGGTTCTTCAAGGAGGCGGTGGTCGGTGCGCGGCAGGTCAGGCCACTGGGGATCGAGGGCGATGGGCAGGCTGATCTCGTGAATCACGGCGGACCGGACAAGGCGATCAATGTGTATCCGTCCGAACATTATGCAGTTTGGGTGGAGGAGCTGAGCCGCACGCTGCGAGCGGGTGCGTTCGGAGAAAATTTCACCACCACTGGCATGACAGAGCGCGAGGTGTGCGTGGGTGATGTGTTCCAATGGGGGGAGCTGTGCCTGCAAGTCTCCCAACCCCGCCAGCCATGCTGGAAGCTGGCCCGCCGCTGGCGCATCAAGGATCTGGCTGCGCGAGTAGAGCGCACAGGCCGCACGGGCTGGTATTTCCGGGTGTTGAGAGGCGGTCCCGTGCAGGTGGGCATGGTGCTAGAGTTGGTGGAACGCATCGCGCCGGAATGGAGCATCGCTGCGGCCAATGAGATCATGCATCACCGCAAAGAGGATGTTGAGGCGGCACGCGCTCTTGCTGGTTGTCCAGGACTATCCGCGAGCTGGCAGCGAAGCCTGACCCGCCGCGCCTTCGGTGAGGTCGGGGACACCAGCGCGCGGCTGGATGGGCCTCCATCAGCCAGGTAGCAGCATCTTGATCATACGGCTGCGCTGTGGGCCGCTGACGAGGCTGGATAGGGTATGTGCGTCTAGGCTGTCGTAAAATGCCTTCTGGGCCTTTGCGAGAGCTGCCTTCAGTTTGCAGCAGCCATCCAGGCGGCAGGTGTTGGTGGCGGTGTCGAAGCATTCGACCATGATGGGCTGATCCTC
>JAIWOJ010000107.1 GCA_020216965.1 Prosthecobacter sp. | reverse complement strand
TTCCGCTATGTGCGCTATCTTTCGCCCAACAATGGCTTCTGCAATGTCGCCGAAGTCGTCTTCCTCGGTATTGGCGCATCCTCGCCCGTGCCGCTGAACCTGGCTGCGGTGGCCGGAAACGCCCAGGTCGGCTTGACCTGGCTGCCCTCCACCGGAGCCAGCGGCTACAACGTCAAACGCGCCACCGTCAGCGGCGGCCCCTACACCATCGTCGGAGCCAACGTCCTTACCAACAGTTTCACCGACATCGGCCTGACTAACGGCACCAGCTATTACTACGTCGTCTCCGCTCTCACCAGCGGCGGCGAGAGCACGGATTCCGCAGAAGCCAGTGCCACGCCTTTCACGCCGACTCCAGCAGGATTCACCGCCACTGCTGGCGATGCCCAGGTTGTCCTCACCTGGATCGCCGTCAGCGGCGCGACAGGCTACCATTTGAAACGCAGCACTGCTCCGGGCGGTCCCTTCAACACCCTTGAGGCGAGTGCTCCCGGCACCGGATATACCGATACCACAGCGGCTAACTTCACCCGCTACTACTACATGATCCAAACGGTGCATCCCTCTGGGAACAGCGCCGACTCCGCTGTGGTGAGTGCCGTGCCCCTGCCGCCGAAGCTCACCGGCACCATCATCGGCACCACGGGCTCATGGAACAACGATCCCAACTCTACCCGCGCTGCCGTGTTCGATGGCAACCTCAACACCTTCTTCGATGCGCTGGAAGCAAACGGAGCCTGGGCGGGGCTCGACCTCGGCGCAGGTGCTAGCAAACTCATCGGTGCCATTCGGTATGCGCCACGTGCCGCCTGGGCTTCGGGACGGATGACCGGCGGCAAGTTCCAAGGCGCAAACAACGCAGACTTCAGCGATGCCGTCACTCTTCACACCGTCGTCGGCGCTCCCCCGGCCAACGTCCTGACGACGCAACTCGTCAGCCATCCGAACGGCTTCCGCTATGTGCGTTATCTCTCGCCCGACAACGGCTTCTGCAACGTCGCCGAAGTTGAGTTCTACGGCAGCGATGCCCTCCCCGCTCCGCCCGCCGCGCCTACTGGCCTGGTCGCGACCGCAGGCAACATGCAAGTGACCATGGCATGGAACGCCGTCGCAGGAGCCACCAGCTACAACGTGAAACGTGCCACCACCGATGGCGGCCCCTACACCGTGCTCGGCAGCGTTACCGGCACCACGGCCACCGACACGACTGCGGCCAACAACACGACCTACTACTACGTCGTGTCCGCCGTGAACGCAGCAGGCGAGGGTGGAAACTCCAACCAGGCCAGCGCCACGCCTGTATCTCCACCGATCGCTGAAGCGGAGATGCAAGCCCCCGCGATCACGATCAACGCCACCGAAATCAGTTTCTCTGTGGGCACCTCCGTGATCGGGCACACCTACCAGCTTCAAAAGTCCGAGACACTGGCTCCAGACTCTTGGGAAAACGTCGGTTCCCCCATCCCTGGCACCGGCGGCCCCCTCGGCCTCACCGTTCCCGCCCCACCGCCCTCCATCCCAGACTGCTTCTATCGCATCCTTATCCAGCGGTGAAGGGCTGGAAGGGTAATGCCGGGCTTTAGCCCGCAGCGTTGTTGGTGCGGGCTAAAGCACGGGAATACTCTCCACATCCCAGCCTGGCGATGATTTTTCCTGCGCCTACGGCCGCATGAAGCCTGTTTTGCCATGGTCTTCGTTTTGAGTGGTATGGCGTTCAGTCTAAAGATTAGACTCCAACTCCACCACTCGCCCCGTCATGCGTTCATGGCTCCTCTTTCTCCTTTCGTCATTCGTCACTCTGCATTCGTCATTCGCAGCGAAGCCGCTCAATGTCCTTTTCATCGCCGTGGATGATCTGCGGCCGGAGATCGGCTGCTATGGCGCGGCGCACATGAAAACGCCGCATTTGGACAAGCTCGCCTCGCAGGCGTTGCTCTTTGAGCGCGCCTACTGCCAAGTCGCGGTTTGCAATCCATCGCGCAATAGCGTGCTCAGCGGTTGTCGGCCAGACACGACAGGCATTTTCGACAACCAGCACTTTCTTCGCCCGCAGATGCCGGAAGTGGTCACGCTGCCGCAGCACTTCAAAAACCACGGCTACACCACGCTCTCGCTCGGCAAGGTCTTCCACCACAGCGAACGCGAGCCTGGTGATGATCCGCAATCATGGAGCGAGCCCGCGTGGTATCATGGCGAGCCTTACAAACATTGGTTCACGAAGGCATCGCTCGATTATGTGAAGCGGCTCAAGGCCCTGCCAAAGGACAAGCAGCCGAAACAACTTCGTGCCGCGCCCTTTGAAGCCGCCAACGAGCCAGATGAAGTTTATCCCGACGGGCAAACGGCGACGAAGGCGGTTGAAACCCTTCAGCGGCTGAAGGCGAAAGCGAAGCCGTTTTTCCTCGCCGTCGGCTTTGTGAAGCCGCACCTGCCCTTCACCTGTCCGCAGAAGTATTGGGATCTCTATCCGGCTGAGTCGATCCAGATGCCAGCGAATGCCCAGCGGCCCGAAAACGCCCCGGAGCCCGCGTTTCACACCAACTACGAACTGCGCAGCTACGGTACTGTGCCCGAAATTGGCGATGTGCCTGCTGACATGGCCCTCAACCTTATCCGCGGCTACCGTGCCTGTGTGAGCTTCATGGACGCGCAGCTCGGTAAAGTGCTCGGGGAGTTAGATCGGCTCGGTTTGCGCGAAAACACCGCCATCGTGCTCTGGGGAGATCATGGTTACCACCTCGGCGAGCAAGACGTGTGGACGAAGATGACGAACTTTGAGCAAGGGACACGCGTGCCGTTGCTCGTGAGCCTTCCCGGCATGAAAAGTGCCGGACAGCGCACGCGGGCGCTTGTCGAGCTCGTTGATCTCTATCCCACCCTCGCCAGCGTGTGCTCGCTGCCGCTGCCACCGCATCTCGAAGGCAGCAGTTTCGCCCCATTGCTCGAAAAGCCGGACCAGCCATGGAAAAAGGCCGTCTTCAGCCAATACCTGCGCACCGGAAAACCACCCTACATGGGCCGCAGCATCCGCACACCTGAATGGCGCTACACCGAGTGGCGCGACCTCAAAGGCAAGCCCGTCGGCATCGAGCTTTACGACGAAACCGAGGCCAAAAACCTAGCGAATGATCCCGCTCATGCACAGCTCGTGAAGCAACTAGCCGCCCAGCTCCATGCCGACTGGCCGCCCCCAAGGAAGGGCGGTTTGTAACCGCCCTCCTTCTGCAAAGTATCGGCGGCTTGTAACCGCCCTCTCGGCGGTTGAAAACCGCCTCTCCTTGATTTTGGGATTCTACGATGAAGGTGTTTCCAGGCAGGGCTAGTTCAGCTCCTCAATCATCAGATCCTTGTAGCGCACGATGGAGGTGGCATTGCCATGGATTTGCACGGCGATGATGCCAGTGGTGGCAATGCCAGGTTCAGCCTCTGTGTAGTCCACGGTCTGCACGCCGTTTAGCCAGATTTGGATGCGATTTCCTTGCGCGCGAATGCGGTAGTCATTCCATTCACCAAGAGGCTTTTGTGCCTTAGCCAGCACTTCGGGCGATGGCTGTGCCAGCATCTTTTTCCTGCGGCTTTCGTCGTAGAGGGCACCATCGTAGCCTTTGCCAAGGTCGGCTTGATAGCCAGACACTTCATGGTGGTCTGGGATGCGCTCGGTGCGGAACTGCACCCCACCATTCACAAAACCCTCTGTTCCCTCCAGCTTCCATTTCAGCGTCAGTTCAAAGTCGCTAAACTTCTTTGTGGTCGCCAAAAAGTTATTCTTTTCCTGCTTCTTTTCTAGCGATCCTGCCACCAGCGCACCGTCCTCAATCCGCCAGACAGAGCCGATATCTCCCTCCCAGCCGGCAAAGGTTTTGCCATCAAAGAGGGGGACGGGATCAGCATGGGCGATGAGGGCGGTGGTAAGTAGTGGGAGGCAAAAGCTGCGGAGGATCATGGCTCTGCCTAAACGTCAGCAGACAGCACCAGCCATCGCAAAAAATCGCTGACACTGGGCAAAAAAACGCCTGCTGCACAATGGCACAGCAGGCGGGGGAGTGAGGAGGATCTGGGGTATTAGCCGCCGATGACGGAGGCGACGTTGCCCACGATGTCTTTGCCGGGCTTTAGGGTCTTGGCCCCAGGAGTCCACTTCGCAGGGCAGGCTTCGCTGGGATTGGCCATCAAATGGACATTGGCCTCCATTTTGCGCACTAGTTCAGATGCATCGCGGCCCACATTGTAAAAATTCACTTCGGAGGAGACCAGCTTACCTTCGGGATTAATGATAAAGGTTCCGCGCAGCGCCAGCCCCGTGGCTGAGTCGTACACCCCAAAGAGACGGCTAACTTTCCCGGTCGGATCAGCAGCCAGGGTATATTTTACATTCTTCATCAGCCCTTCGGTATTGCGCCAGACCATGTGGGCAAACTTCGTGTCCGTAGATACGGCGATGACTTTTGCACCCAGGTCAGCCAGTTTATCCTGCTGGTCTGCTAGATCTGCCAGCTCAGTCGGGCACACGAAGGTGAAATCCGCTGGGTAAAAGACCAAGATGGTCCACTTGCCATCCTTCCTCAGGTCTGCCAGGGACACTTTGCCAAAGTCGGCGTGAGCTGGCTCATAAGTTTCCATTTCAAAGTCAGGCACGACGGCACCGACGGAGACGGGGGTGGTAGGGAGTTCCATGGGAGTTTTTGGGGGATAGTCAGGCTAGGCCACTGTGGCCCAATGGGCCGGATCAATGCTGCCCTACGCCGCAGCGGTCAAATGGGAAGCTAAACGAAGCCAAATTCCGGGAAAAACTTCGCGCAGAAGGCAGCACTTTTAAGCCGCCCTACTTTGGAGGGACGACACTTGGTAGCAGAAAAACCCCGCACTACCGGCGTTTGCATTCACTGGAAATCTGCGCCATCCGCTCCTATCATTTTACCCATGCACTCCTCTGGCATTTCCTGCGCCATCAGCCGCCCTCTCGGCCTGCTCTTTGGCGTCTATTTGGCCGCTGCTGCCTGCCTGGCTCAGGCTCCTGCGCCCACCGTGCCTCCACCGCCTGTCCCCCCCAAGCCTGGAGAGGAACCTGGACGCGCTAAGATTCCTGAAGACCTCCTGGGAGATGAGCATGTGCGCGAGGAATTTGGGGTCAATGAATTTACCACCCCCAGCATCCGCAAGCTTTTTGAGATGCTTGATGGCCTTGGTAAGCTTTCTTACGATGCCCTGAAGCGACCCATCACGCGCAAGACGCCTGCTGACCGCATTCAGGTTTCCCTGGGCCTGGGCAGTCTTATTGCAGATGGGTTCCTCATCGTGCAGTGTGAAAAAGTGGATGCGATGGAAGACGTCGGCCGTGCCCTCATCAAATATGCCAAAGTGCTAGGCACCGGGCAGCGCATGAACCGCCACACCCAGAGCCTCTTTGAGCACAGCATTGAGGGCCAGTGGGACAAGCTGCGTGGTGAACTTGCCCTGACGCAGGCCGACGTTGAGGCCGAGATGGTCCAGTTGCGTGATGTGGATATGGCGCACCTCGTCAGCCTTGGCGGGTGGGTGCGCGCCTTTGAGATCGCCACCCGTAGCGTGGCGGACCATTACTCGCCTGAAAAGACCAAGCGTCTCATCCGGCCAGACATTACCGAATACTACAGTGCCAGCCTTGCGAGTCTGAACCCCACGCTCCAGGAAAATGCTGCCCTCAAGGCACTACGGTCTGGTTTGGATGAACTTGTGCCACTCATGGGCACGCCTGAGACGGAGAGCCTGACGCTGGAGCAGGTCACCAAACTTTCCGAAAAAGCCGCCCAACTGGCCCGAATCGTCACTGACCCCATGAAGGAATGAACCCCGGCGGCTATCCAGTGCGCCTGTGAACTGAAAACCATGTCCAACCTGACCCAAGAACAACTAGCCAAAGTCGAGCAATGGGCTGCCGAGGGGGCCACCCTCAATGATGTACAGAGCCGTTTGAAGGCTGAATTTGGCATTTCGCTCACCTACCTAGAGGCTCGTCTCCTCATGCTAGATATCGGCGTGCGCCTCAAAGATAAACCGCGTGAACAGTCTGCCAAGCCCGAGCCAGCGCCCCCACAGCAGCCGCAGACGAATCAGGAGGAGGCTGAGGATATCGATCTACCAGCAGCGGCTGAAACTGAGCCCGCTGTGGGACGAGAAGTCACCCTCACCGCTGACCAGATCGCTATCCCAGGTGCCTTGATCTCAGGCAAAGTGACCTTTAGCGATGGGCAATCCGCTGCTTGGTATTTGGACCAGTTTGGTCGCCTAGGTCTCAGTGGTGCGCCGCAGGGCTATCAACCGCCCAAAGGAGATATTCCGAAATTCCAGCAACAGCTCGACATGCTCATGCAGCGTGCTGGCTTCTAAAAGGTGATGAGCTTCGTCATCCTACTCAAGTGCCTCAGCATTGGTGTCATCGCGGGCGTCATTGCTGCCTTGTGTGGGGTCGGTGGTGGTGTGGTCATGGTGCCTGCCTTCGTCGCCCTGCTAGCGCTCCCGCAAAAGACTGCCGTGGCCACCAGCCTCGCCATCATCATCCCCACGGCCCTCATGGCTACCGCACAAAATGCACGCCATAGTCTAGTGGACTGGAAGGTGGCTGCCGTCACCGCCCTCTCTGCCTCCCTCTTTGCCTGGTTCGGTGCAGAATGGATGCGCGCGATGAGCAACGCTGCTCTGACGCGCATCTTTGGCCTCGTTCTGCTCGTTTTCGGGCTACGGATGCTCTGGCTGGGCAAGGCATGAGGCCGTTGCGGCAGCATAGGATCAGGGGTGCACGATCAAAATCACCGTTGCACTGTCCCCTTTCCATCCTGCGCATGGCATCGGCCTAAAGCCGATTTCCGCAGACTCTACTGGCAAGCCTCGCAGGTTCCGCCGTTCCGCATCGCCTCCAGGCTGCAGGCTTGGACTTCTTCGGCGGTGTATTCGCGTTTGGTGCCGGCAATGACGGAGCTGCGGATTTCTTTTTCGATCTCGGCCGTGCTCTTTTCAATGTTCGAGGCGCTGCGGGTGCGGAGG
>JAIWOJ010000106.1 GCA_020216965.1 Prosthecobacter sp. | reverse complement strand
GGCCAGACTCCGTAATGATGTCAGGATGGGGCACGCCCGCCTCGGCGGTGACCTCACTGATGGCCTCGATCACATCGGCACAGTATTCCTTGGTGCCGTAGTTGCTGGAGGCGGAGGTGGCACCCTTGAAGCCATCGTAGCTAATGGCTAGGCCACCGCCTAGGTCCAGGATGCCCATACGCGCGCCCTCCTGCACGAGGCCGCAATAGACACGGGTGGCCTCCGTCACGGCTTGGCGGATGGCGCGGATGTTGGGGATCTGGCTGCCCTGGTGGTAATGCAGCATCCGCAGGCAGTCTAGCATCCCTTCGTCCCTCAGGTGATCCACCACGCGCATGAGCTGGGAGATATTGAGGCCAAAGACGCTGGCATCTCCGCCGCTGCCGCTCCAGTGCCCGGCGCTCTCGGCGCTGAGGCGGAAACGCACGCCGAGGGTGGGGCGCACGCCCATCTTTTTGGAGCGTTCCAGGATCAGCTCCAGTTCGCTGGGCATCTCCAGCACCATGATGACCTGAAGGCCCATCTTTTGCGCGTTCAGGGCGAGGTCGATGAACTCTTCATCCTTGTAGCCATTGCAGACGATGTAGGCCTCTGGGTCATGCATGTAGGCCAGGGCGGCGATCAGCTCCGGCTTGCTGCCTGCTTCCAGGCCGTAGTGGTATTTGCGGCCGTAGCGGGTGATCTCCTCGATGACCTCCTGCTGCTGGTTCACCTTGATGGGATAGACGCCGCGGTACACGCCCTGGTATTTGCCCTCACGGATGGCATTGAGAAAGCCCTCGTTCAGCTCGTCGATGCGCCAGCGCAGCAGGTCACCAAAGCGGATGAGCAGCGGCAGTTGCGTGCCACGATCGCGCAGACCTTTGACGGTCTGGGGCGAAGACACGGCCTTGGTGCCTTTGCCGTCTTTGAGCTTGACCACCACCTCGCCGCGCGCGGAGATGTCAAAATAATCATGGCCCCATTCGCGGATGCCGTAGAGTTCGGCACTGTCTTCGATGGTCCAGGTAGGGGGTTTGGAGCGGCGTTCCATGTGGGGTGAATGAGGGGCGCGAGTATGGGGGCATTCCCCGAGATGAAAAGTGAAGATTGCGCTTTGTCCCGTGGACAGGTTTGGCACGCCCGCCAGCATGGCAGGCCATGCCTGCTACCCTGGAGACGCCGCTTTCTGCCATCCCCGACCTGCCGCCGAGGATGGTGACTGCGCTGGCAAAGGAGGGCGTAGAACGTGTGGGGGATGTGGTGATGTGGCTGCCCTTTCGCCATGAGGACCGCGCACGCGCGGCAGACACGATCTTTCACCCCTCTAGCCAGCCCGCCTGTCACCAAGTGGTGGTGGTGAAGGTAGGCACGAAATTCTTTGGCCGCCGCGGCGGTGTCTTTGAGGCGCAGGTCGAGCCCGCCGGGGGCTCAGCCCTGGGCCAGCGGCTGACACTGCGCTGGTGGGGCATGACCTACATGAGCCGCGTGCTGGCAGAGGGGCAGCGCCTCATCATCTATGGCCGCATCAAGGAATGGAACGGTCGTCTGTCCATGGACCATCCTGAGTTTGAGGTCATGGAGGAAGAGACTGGTGAAACCATCCACACCGGGCGCATCACCCCCATCTACCGCCTACGCTCTGGGATTACCCAAAAGACCCTACGCACGGCTGCCTGGCACGCCGTCCGCGCCCTGCCGGATGGCTTTCTCCCCGATCTCCTGCCGCGCCCGAGCGCTGCGGGTGAATTTGCTGGCTGGAATCGCGCCCGTGCGCTGAAGGCGGTGCACTTTGCCGCCTCCATGGAGGAGCTGGAGAAAGCGCGCCGCTACCTGGCGCTGGAGGAATTTTATGCCTACCAACTGCGCGTGGTGCGCCGCCGCCGCGCGGTGCTGGAGGCTGGCGGGCTCTGCCACGCACCAGGCACGCTGGCGCTGGATTTTCAGAAGGCGCTGCCCTTTGAGATGACCCAGGCGCAGAAACGCAGCCTGCTGGAGATCCAGCGCGACATGGCCTCCCCTGCCCCGATGAACCGCCTGCTGCACGGCGATGTGGGCAGCGGCAAGACGGTGGTAGCCTTTGCGGCGATGCTGGCAGCAGTGGAAAATGGACGCCAGGCTGCCCTCATGGCCCCCACGCAGATCCTGGCAGAGCAGCACTACCAGAACGCGCGCAAGTGGCTGGAACCCCTGGGCGTGAACGTGGCCCTGCGCACTGGCAACCGCGCCGAGGAAGGCGGTGTGGAACTTTTCAGCAAGGCCAGGAGCGGTGGGCGCGGCCAGGTGGTCATCGGCACCCATGCCCTGCTCTATGATGAGGACCTCCTGAGTGATCTCGGCATCGTCGTGATCGATGAGCAGCACAAGTTCGGCGTGGCGCAGCGGGCGCGGCTCATTCAGAAAGGCCGGACGCCTGACGTGCTGGTGATGACCGCCACACCCATCCCGCGCACGCTCACGCTGACGATTTATGGCGACCTGGATGTCTCCACCCTCGATGAGCGCCCCAGGGAGCGCGGCAAGATCATCACCAAGGTGCGCCCTGCCTCCAAAAAAGAAGAGGCCGCCGCCTTCCTGCGCGCGCAGATGGAGGAGGGACGGCAGGCCTACCTCGTCTATCCACTCATTGAGGAATCTGAAAAGCTCGACGTCACCGCAGCGAAAAGAGGCCATGAAGAATGGTCCAAGCTCCTGCCCCACTTTCAGGTGGGCCTACTCCATGGCAAGCTGAGCGCGGAGGAAAAGGACGCGATCATGCGTGACTTTCGCGCCGGTAAAATCGACGCCCTGGTCAGCACCACGGTCATCGAGGTGGGGGTGGACGTGCCAAATGCCACCGTCATGTACATCCACCATGCAGAGCGCTATGGCCTGGCCCAGTTGCACCAACTGCGCGGGCGCGTGGGCCGTGGGCAGCATACCTCCTACTGTGTGCTTTTCGTTCCAGACAAAGATGAGGAGGCCCGCGAACGCCTCGCCATCATGGAGGAGACGACGGACGGCTTTCGTATCAGCGAGGAGGACCTCAAGCGCCGCGGCCCCGGCGATATCCTCGGCAAGGCGCAGAGCGGCCAGGCACCGCTGCGCTTTGCAGAGCTGCTGGCAGACACGCGCCTCGTGCGCCTAGCCCGTCAGCTAGCGGAAAAGAGCCTGGAAGAGGATCCCCGTCTGCTCGACGCACGTTTCTCAGAGCTGCGCGCCTTTGTCTTCCAGGAAGACAGCCCCCAGGCCATGATGCAGTGATCTCTCCCCCCCTTGATCCCTATGACGACCCCAGAACGCATCGAACTCATCGGCACGGAAATCGCCATCCTCTGGTCCGATGGAAAGGAGCAATACCTCCAGGCTGAGGCCCTCCGCGCCGCCTCCCCCAGCGCTGAAAACACGGGCGAGCGCGACCTGCTGGGCCGCCGCATCGGCGGCACGGACCAGAAAAGCTACCCCGGTGTGAACGTGCGCGGCTGGCGGCCCGTGGGAGGTTACGCCATTCAGTTTGATTTTACAGACGGTCACAACACCGGCCTCTACACCTTCGACTATCTGCGTGGGCTAGGCGGTCTCACCTGAGCCGCACGCTCCACCCGCTAGGCTGTCACAGGTGGCAGCGGCAGGGCTAGTTTTCCCCGCCTCTGTCGCCTGCATGTTTTCCTTCATCAAATTCCTCCTCGCCGCCGGGATCGCCACCTTTGGCCTTTGGTACATGTTTCAGTATGTGGATGAGACGCATCCCACCTACGGCATCACAGAGATCACGGGCGGTGTGGCCTTCATCTGCCTGCTGGTGGCCATGGTGCTGCTGAAGTGGCAGCCGGACTTTTCTAAAAAAGACTACATCGTCCGCTACAAGCACCTGAAATGGCTGCCCGGTGAATTCACCCGCCACTGGCTCATCACGGGAGACACGGGCGTGGGCAAGACGACCTCCGGCTTCAATCCCCTGCTGCACCAGATCAGCGTCAGCCGCCCCAACTGGGGCGGCCTCATCCTCGGAGCCAAGGGGGACGAGCACTTCTTTGCCCTAGAGCACTTTACCGGCCACGGCAGGCCAGATGCCGTCTGCGTGCTGGCTGTGCGCCCGGACCGCATGGACCGCAAATGGCAGCCGAAGGAGCGCTACAACCTCGTCTCTGACAAACGCCTGCCCTACACCACCCACGCCAAAAACCTGGTGGATACCGGGGCCTCCCTCACGGAGGGGGAGCAGTCCTCCTTCTTCAAACCCGCCGCCCAGCAGGCGCTCACCTGCGCCTTTGAGCTGCTGGAGACGCTGGGCAAGCCGGTGAACGTCCTGCGCGCCTACGAGTTCCTCACTGACAAGTCGAACATGGAAGAGCTGTTCAACGAGCTGCTCGACGCCGAGAGCACGCCAGAGCGCATCAAGCTGGCGAAGTATTTTGACCAGACCTTCCTCAGCGCTCAGGCCGCTGAGCAAAAGGAGGGCCTCATCGGCACCCTCAAGGTCATGCTGGGCTTCTTTACCCACCCAGACATCGCGGAGGTCTTCTGCTCTGATCTGCCAAACACCATCGACATCCAGGACGTGGACAAAGGCCGCGTGTTCTGCACCGCCATGCCGCAGACCTTCCAGACGGAGCGCCGCTACATCAATACCTACCTGAAGCTGCTCTTCTACACCCACGCCATGATGCGCTTTGATAAGCCGAAGTCTGAGCGCAAAGGCGAAAACCTCCTCATCGCCCTTATGGATGAGTTCCAGGCCCTGGCCACTGCCAGTGAGGACGGCATCTCTGACCACAACGTCATCGACCGTCTGCGCGCGGCGAACTGCTGCCTCATCCTCGGCATGCAGAGTGATGCCTCCCTCTTCCCCGTGCTGGGCAAGGAAACCGCCCAGGTGCTCACCCTGAACTGCCGCTCCCGCATCGCCTTCCGCCAGCCCGACCCCGAGGGCGCTCAGGCCGTGGCGGAATTCATCGCCAAGATCGAAAAGAAGAAAAAGAGCCGCAGCTACGGCTTCCTGGGCAAGGACAGCAGCACCACCGTGAACAAAGAGTGGGACTACGAAGTGCAGCCCGGCGAGCTGATGAAGATGCCCGATGCCACCGCCTGGATCGTCCACCCCAGCAAGAACAAGATCAAAATGCGCATCCCCGCCATGGATGGTGCCGGGAAGATTCCCGATTGGTGGAAGTAAGCCGCCGCCGCCCTCTCCCTCACCCCTCTCTCCTCACAACGTCCCATGCCAGAGTATCCGCCCTCCTTTGCCAGCCTGCTGAGCAGCTTTGCCACTGCCAATAACCTGCCCGCTGAACCCTTGCTGCTGAATCCCCAGGTCGTCGTGGATGGCCTGCCCATCGGCATGATCTATGAGGGCATCAATGATTTTGGGGACATCGTGTTTTTTGCTGAAGTCGGCCACATCCCCGCAGAGCGCAGCGCTATGGCCTGGCGGCTCATGCTGGAGGGGAATCACCTCTGGGCTGCCACCGGCGGGGCCACCCTGGGCCTGATGGAGGACGGCACCGCCACCCTCTGCCACCGCACCCCGCTGGCCCAGCTCAACACCGAAGCGCTGGAGGACACGCTCAGCCTCTTCGCCGCCCAGGTGCAGAATTGGCAGGCCATCCTCGGCATGGAAGAGGCAGCAGCAGCCTGAGCCTAGCGCGCCTTCTTTTTTTGAATCCCTAGCCCCTCGTCCCCATGCCCCTCAATCCACCGCCAGCCCTGCCGGATGACAGCGCCCGCGCCAGCCTGCAAAAAGCCATGCAGGACGCGGAAAGCACCTCCGCCAAAGTGAAAGGCAAGCTCAACTCCGCCGCCATCACCGGGGCCAAAGTCGCCGGGGCCGGGGCTGCCGTGGCCGCCGCCCCCGTTGCCGTGGTCACCGCGCCCGTGTGGGCACCTGCGGCCCTGATCGCCACGCCCGTGGTCTATGAAGGCAGCAAGCTGGCCGGTGGGGCCGCCATTGGCGCAGCCAAATGGGCTGTGGAAAAGGTGGAGCACGCCAATGCCAAGCAGGAGGAAAAGGCCAATCAGCGCTTTGCCGTGCAAAACGCGGACATGATCTCCGCCCTCAGCCAGCCCCTGCCGGGTGGCCTGACGACGAATCCCGCCGTACGCAACCTGCTGGCGGACCACATCAAAGGCAGCGCCACCCAAATGAGCCCCGAGGAGGCCGTGCAGATGGCCGCCATCGGCGAGCACATCTACAAAGCGCTCTCGGAGGGCAAGGAAGCCGGCCCGAATGGCCTTGAGGTCAACGTCCCTGGCCGAGACGCGCCCGTGCTCGTGCCCCCAGGGAACTTTGCGGCCAAGGCCGTCTCCTGGCACATCATGGCCGCCGCCGCCCAGTCCAATCTCCAGCGGCCTGAGCAGCCCGGCGTGAAGCGGGATGACATGACCAACAGCGGTACCTTCATCCTCAAGGATCCTGGCAACCGCGTGTACAACTTCCTCAACGCCAACCCCATGGTGGCTGAGCGCATGTCCTCCCACTACGAGGAGCGGCTGGACCACGACCGCAAGGTGCCCATCGCTGGAAAAACCCTCCAGAAAGGCTGCGACGACTACCAGAACAAGTTCCCCGGCGGCGGTGGCGCGCTGCTTTTTGACAAGCTGAAAGGCGGCGAGATCTTCGTGAAATTTGAGCACGCGGGCACCCCTAAGCCCACCGTCAAAGAAGGCCATGACACCAAAACCCACACCGCCATGCGCGGCGTGCTGGCCGCCAACCGCTGGGTGGAGCACACCTTCAGCTTCCTGGAGAGCCTGAACGCCGGGGCCGGAGACCCCAACAAGGTCGTGCGCCAGGAGGACATCCACAAAGGCGAGATGAAGGCCGCCGTGTACGAGCCCTATCTGGCCACGCTCAAGGCCGCCACCGACGCGGGCATCATCACCAAGCGCGAGGCCGAGGCCATGAAATCCCACGCCCGCGCCAACGGCATCCCCTCCGTCCAGGGCGGGCTGGAGATCATGAAGGAGCGCCAGCAGGCCGCCGGTGATGGCCTGGACCCCGCCAAGAGCCAGAGCTTTAGCCTCGCTGCCCAGGTGCTAGAGCGGAACATCGACTACAAGCTCCAGTCCATGGGCCAGGCCAACAACGACCTGGGCATCCAGCGCCGCGGCGGTGAGG
>JAIWOJ010000105.1 GCA_020216965.1 Prosthecobacter sp. | reverse complement strand
TGGAGATGCTAATGATTTTATTGAAAAATTCATTACAATCAGAGTATCAATCTAAGATTTATCAATGATAATAATAAATGTGAAGTCGAGCTAATCCTTAATGAGTCTGGGGGCATTTCTTGTTTAGTGCGTGGGAGGATTGCTCCAGGAGTGCTGTAGCCAGATGCTATCGTTCCTCTTGGTGAGGCATTGCTACCGCGTGAATCTTTGGTAGGCAGCCTCAAGGGGATGTGGCGGCGATCGCTGGCGGGGCGGGGGGGTGGGCGGGGGTTGGTTTGCGGCCTAGGAGGGTGGCTAGCAGTCGGCCAATGTCGTCCACGGCGAGGTAGCAGAGGGGGACGAGGAAGAGGGTGATGATGGTGGCAAAGAGGCTGCCGTAGCCCATGGCGACGGAGACGGGGGTGAGGAATTGGGCATGGGTGCTCTGGGCACCGTTGCTGAAGAAAAAGGGCAGTACTTTGGCAAGCCAGGTGCCATCAAAGATGAGGGGCACGAGGCCGAAGAAGGTGGTGATCTGAGTGAGGAAGATGGCGCGAAAGCGTAGGATGCCCCCCTGCTGCACGGCTTCCCGCAGCGGCACGCCGCCGGCTTTTAGATCATTGATCTCATCGACGAGGACGAGGGTGTCATTCACCACGACGCCGCAGACGCCGAGGATGCCAAAGAAGCTCATGATGCTGACGGGGAGGCTGTGGAATTGGTGGCCGATGACGGCTCCGACGACGCCAAAGGGGACGACAAGTAGGACGATGAGGGGCTGGGAGTAGCTTTTGAAGGGGATAGCCATGAGGGCATACATGGCAGCGATGACCATGAGGAAGGAGATGAGAGCCTTGCCCTGGCTTTCCCGCTGATAGCGGGCCTCGCCCTCAAAGGACCAGAGGATGTGCCCATGATCGGCTAGGAGTTGATCCATGAATACGCTGAGCTCGGCGCGCAGGGCGGCGATGTCCACGCTGCCTTTGTCGGCATCGGCGGAGATGTTGAGGGCGCGGCGGCGGTCCACGCGCTTGATGCTGGTAAAGCTCTTGACCACACGGGCCTCTGCTACGCGGTGGAAGGGTACCTCCAGGCCGCTGGCGGTGCGCACGCGCATGGTCTCTAGGGTGGCGAGGTTTCGCCGGTCATCTCTGGGCATTCGCAGCATGACTTTGACCTCGTTGCGCCCGCGCTGGATGCGCTGGACTTCATCGCCGTAAAAGGACTGCCGCACTTGGCGGGCGAGGTCGGTGACGGTGACGCCGAGCTGCTGAGCTTCGGGCTTGAGGCGTAGTTGGATCTCATTGCGGCCGGAGTCGAGGGTATCGTTGATGTCAAAGAGGGCAGGGTAGGTGGAGAGCTTGGCTTTGACCTTTTCGGAAATCGCGAGCAGCTCTTTGGGATCGGTGCCGGTGAGCTGGATGTCGATGGGGTCGCCACCTCGCATGATCTCGGCGCGGAAGGTGAGCTCTTCGGCACCGACGATGCTGCCGATGCGCCTGCGCCATTCGTTGGACATTTCCACGGTGTTGGCGTCTCGGCTGCGCTCTTCTGGGCCGTAGGTCTCCATCACCACGCCGCCGATGTGGCTGCCGCCGCCGCTGCTGGAACTGCCGCCGCGTGAGGAGATGGTGGTGCCGATGCTGGAGACGATGTGCTTGATGACACTGCGGCCGTCCGGCCCCACGTATTCCTTTTGCATCTCGCAGGCGATGTCATAGATGCGCTGGATGTGCTTTTCCGTGACCTCCACGGGGGTGCCGTCGAGCATGTTCAGGCGGCATTCGATGCGCTCGCTGGGCACGCGGGGGAAGTAGGTAGTGGAGATGCGCCCGCTGGCATACAGGCCGGCGATGACGGCCAGCCCGCCGAAAAGCACGGCCAGCACGGTGTAGCAGTTTTTCACGCTGAGGCGGATGGCTGGGGCATAGACGGTGCGGACGAACCAGCGCAGTGCCCCATCAGAGACGCGGTGGATGGGAGCCAGCATGTCTCCGGCACGGCCGAGGAAGGGGTGGGCCAGGTGGCTGGGCAGGATGAGTTTGGTCTCCACCAGGGCGATGAGCATGACGGAGATGAAGACGATGGCGATGGGGCGAAACATGGAACCCCAGTCTGTGGAGTCCACGGCCATGGGCAGGAAGGCGATGACGGTGGTGAGCACGCCAAAGGTGATCGGCACAGCCATGCGGCGCGTGCCGGCGATGGCGGCCTCCAGCGGGGAGAGCCCTTCTTTGACCCGGAGGTGGTCGCAGTGCTCGGAGATGACGATGGCGTCATCCACGACGATACCGAGCACGAGGATGAAGCCCATGAGGGAGGACAGGTTGATGGAAATGTCCAGGTAGGGCATGAGGGCGATGGCCCCGAGGAAGCTCATGACCATGCCGACGCCGACCCAGATGACGGCCTCCATGCGCAGGAAGAGGCCCACGCAGATGAAGACGAGCAGCAGGCAGCTCTGGGCATTTTGCAGCAGGAGGTCGATGCGGCCTTTGACGATTTTGGAGCGGTCGTTCCAGTAGTCGAGCCGCACGCCATCGGGCAGGCGCTGGTTGGTGGACTCGATGTATTCTTTGACCCGCTTGCCGATGGTGATGGCGTTTTGCCGCCCCTCGCGCATAACGCTGATCATCACGCAGCGGCGTCCATTCAGGCGCGCCTCCAGGGGGCTTTCGGTGAATCCGTCGATGATTTTGGCTACCTCCCCGAGGGTGAGGCGGCTGCCATCCGCGCGCGTCAAGAGCGGCACGCGGGCGTAATCCTCGCCCGTGTAGGCCCGGCCACGGGTGCGTAGGGAGACATCACCGGCCTCGGTTTTGACCACGCCGGCGGGCATGTCGATGGCGTTTTGGCGGATGGCTTGGCCCACGGATTCCAGCGTCAGGCCATGCCTGCGCAGTTGCTCCTCAGGGATTTCGATGGCGATCTCTTCATTGCGGATGCCGGTGATGTCAGCGTGGGAGATGCCGGGCAGGGCGGCCAGCTCATCGCGCGTCTGCTCGGCTAGGCGCTTCAGGTCGCGCTCCGCCATGTCGGCGCTGAGGATGACGGTGATGACGCTGTGAAAGCTGTCATCCAGTTGGATGACGGGTTTCTCCGCCAGGGCGGGAAAGTTGGGGATGGCATCCACGCGGATCTTCACGTCTTCCATGACGCGGCGCGGGTCCTCGCCTTCCTCTACCTCAATGGTGACGGTGCCGCCGCTGCTGCCTGCGGTGCTATTGATGTGCTTGATGCCGCCGACCTGCTGGATGGCCTCTTCGATCTTCAGGACGATGGTTTCCTCTGTCTCTTCGGGTGAAGAGGCGGGGTAGGGGACGGTGACGGAGATGAAGCGGGACGGCATGTCCTGGAAGACCTCCAGGGGCACCTTGTCCTGGTAAAGCGTCCATGCTCCGGCGACCATCACGGCCAGCATGAGAAGATTGGCGGCGACGTGATTGCGGGCAAACCAGGCGATCATGGGAATGTGCGGGAAAGAGGCGGGGGAAAGGCTGCCTTTACCACGGAGGGCGGCGGCGTCACTCCTCAATACGCGCCAGGTAGGTCAGGGAGCGGTCTTCACCACGCCTGGCCACGACGATGATTTGCTTGCGCTTTTCCCCTACATAGCCGGTGCTGGTGATGCGCCGCAGGTCGTCATCGCTGGTCAGGATGCCCTGCAGCGCCTGGGCGCGGTCGCCGGTGATGTTTAGCAGGCGGTAGGCTTCGCCATCGGAGATGCGCTGGTCGTCCTCCGTGCCAGCGATGCCGTCCGGGCCATCGCGGCGTAGGATGAAGCTATCCACGTCTTTTTCAGAAGCGCCGCTGATGGCGATGAGGGTCTCTTTGAAAGCCGTGCGCAGGTCGATGGTGCCGTCACCATAAACGCTGAAGTATTCCCGCCAGTCAGGCTTGAGCCGGTCCACGATGCCCATGCCGCGCACCAGCAGCATCTCATCCGTGTGGGTAAAGCCGGTGTTTCGCGGCAGGTCATAGACGCCTAGGCTTTCGTAGTATTCCTTTTCTGCGCCGTTGGCACGGGCTTCTTCGTTGCGGTCCACCCAGTCGGCCAGGGATTCGGTGGCGATGCTGGCCTCGTCTCCATTCAGCCCCCAGCGCATGAAGAGCGCGTAGATGGCCTCGCGCAGGCGGTCATCGGTGACGAGGTTGATGGGGATGCGTGCGCCTTCGTAGTTGATGACGACATCAAAGCCGCTGTCGGTGCCCACCTTCTGCTTCAGCACGATATCGCCGCGTCGTGATTCAGGATGCAGGCCCACGGCCAGGCCGCTTTCCGCTAGGTGCAGGGCGCGGAACTCGGCGGCATCGATCACGGCCTCCTGGGCGCTGAAGTTCAAATACTGCGCCAGGCCCATGACCACCATGCTCATGAGCAGCAGCGCCCAGATCATGAGCATCAGCGCGGAGCCGCGCGGGGAGCGCAGGCGAGATGGGGAGAAGATGAGAGATGGAGACTTGGGGAAAGAAGATCCAAGACCTGGAGTCAAAGATGAAAGATGATGTG
This sequence comes from Prosthecobacter sp., assembly GCA_020216965.1. Taxonomy (GTDB): domain Bacteria; phylum Verrucomicrobiota; class Verrucomicrobiia; order Verrucomicrobiales; family Verrucomicrobiaceae; genus Prosthecobacter. The sequence goes on along the minus strand of JAIWOJ010000105.1, from coordinate 2,630 downwards.
AAACGAGGTTCATGAGGCGCATGAAAATGAGTTAGCGGTTGCCTCCGCTGGTTTGACCTCGGCCTGAGGAATCTCCGCCACTACCGCTGGCCGAGCCGCCGCCGCTGCGGCCACCGCCATTGTCGCCACCTCTACCTCCATCTCCACGTCCACTGCGCCCCCCAGTGTCTCCACGCCCGCTGCCACCGCTGTTGTTTTGGGGCGCATTTTGGTTGGTCGAATTTCCTGTGGAGGAGGAACTGCTGCTGCTTGTGCTGCCATTTCCGGCGACGAGTTGGATCGTTGGCACGCTGTAAACCATGCGGATGGGCAGGGTGCGGTCCTTCATGAGCAGCTGCACCTCGATCAGGTCCGGCCAGGTGCTGGCGCTCCATTCCTCTAGCCAGGTCTGGTCAGCTTCTTTGTAAAAGCGCCACTTCAGTGTCACCACGTCTGGTAGGAGGGGCATCCAGTAGCGGCCCTGCTCATCCGGGGCGGAGAGGCCGGTGGTCTCCTGGCGCATGGCCAGGCCGCTTTCGTCCGTCTGGGGGATGAGATCTTCCCGAGAAAGGCAGAGGTAGTTGAGCGGCGCGTTGTTTTGATCGGTAGCCCCGGCGGGATCGGGGCGTAGGCCCAGGATGGTGTCTTGGTAGGACAGGGGATTCATCCCAAAGCCGAAGCTATGCGGCGCGCCGCTGATGGTCAGCTCCTGACCTGAGGTGGTAGGTGAGTTCGGGTCCAGCAGCGTCAGGGTGAGGGTGGCGGTGCTGGGCATGGTGGTGAAGGTTTTCCGGCAAAGGTCCAGGAAGCGGTTGATGCTGCTGTTTTCCCGCTGGATGCGCTCAATCTCCGCCGCGCCGCGCACGCTGCCCTGGATGAGGGCAAAAAGGGTGCCGGTGATCATGCCGAGGATGGTCATCGCGATGACGATCTCCATCAGCGTGAAACCGGGGAGACAGGAGCGCTGAGCGAAGCGCGTGGAGTAGGAGCTACCGAGAGCGGCAGCTTTCATGCTCTTGGCTCTAAGCTCTAAGCTCTCGGCTCTACTTCTGCGCGGGTTTGTAAACATAGACGTCCACGGATTCCTCCCGTTGTTCAGCGCCGACGGTGTAGGTCGCCACGATGCGTAGATTGTAAAGGTCGCTCATGATGTTGCCGCGTGTCATTTTCAGGCTGATAGGCTCGACGGTGCTGGTGAAGGTGGCCTCCAGGGCGGCATCGGTGATGGAGGTGGCCATCTCATTCAGCGGCTTGCGGCGCAGCTCCTCCACCATGGAGCGCATGGCGATGCGCAGGCGCTGCTCTTTGTTGAGGATCTGGGCTACCTCCATGGAGGCATTTAGCGTGCGTGCCAACCCGAGCACGCCGATGGAAAAGATGCTGAGGGCGATGATCAGCTCAAAAAGGATGTAGCCACGGCGGCGCGGAGCATGGAGCGAAGAGCGCGGAGGCCGGACTTGCCGTCGCTCTTGGCTCCATGGAAGGCTGGCTGGGTTTGCTCTCATTCTCTATGCTCTATGCTCTTTGCTCTATGCTCTTTGCTCTATGCTCTTCGCTCCCAGCTACTTGAGGTCGATGACCTCCCGGGTGATGTCGGCGGTGAGCGCGTTGAATTCCACGTCAAAGACCGCACCTTCACGCTCAAGGTGCAGCTTGAGCGGAATGCAGATGCCGGTGGGCTGGAAGACCCAAAGCTTGACCACATCACCGCTCATGGGCGTCTCCTGAAATTCGTTCCAGAACTTGAGGGAATACTGGGTATCCTGGGGCAGGTCGTAGCGCTCGGTCCAGTTGTCATCCAGCTTTGGGGCTGTGGGAGCAAGGGGCAGGTTTGTTTTTGGCTGATTGCCCGAGGCAGTGTCCGGCTCGGAACTGGAATCATCTGCGTTTGGGTTTTGCCGAAACTCCCCCGTCGCCGCTTGTTCCAAAAACTCCGTCAGCTCCGCCAACTGGAGGTAGGGGGAGAAGTAGCGTGAGGCGACGAAGCCCCCAGGATAAAAGGCCACCTGGTAGGGGCGCTTTTCCCGCATGGCACGCAGGCGCGCCTCCTTGGCAAGCCTGGCGAGTTCGATCACGGGCTGTCGCGCCAATTGCTCATCCCGCCAGCCCTTGAACATGGGCACGGCTCCCGCTGCCAAGACGATGAGGATGGTGAGGGCGATGACGACCTCAACCAAGGTGAAACCCCGGGGTGTCTGATTTCTGAAGGCTGATTTCTGATCCAACAAGAAAAACCACCGCCCGGTAGTGGGCGGCAGGCTGCACCTGGAGGGAGAGATCATGATTCAGGGATCATTTCGTGGCCGTCTGGGGCCAGTTGCCGATGTCGTCCTCAGTGCCATCGGCACCATCTTTGCCTACCGAATAGACATCATAGGGCTTTTTGGACTTCTGGGCTGGGTAGCGGTATTTGTATTCCATGCCCCAAGGATCTTTCGGCACGGCTTCCAGCAGTTGGGTCCATTTTTCCGGCAGGGGCTCGGTGGTGGGACGCTCAACCAGCGCTTTCAACCCCTGCTCGGTGGTCGGTGGGCGCATGTTGCGGGCCTCATAGAGCTGGAGCTGAGTCATGATGTTTTGTAGGTCACTCTCCACGCGGGTTTCCTTGGCGACATCGACGTTGCCTTTCAGCATGTAGATGGAGCCGGCGG
>JAIWOJ010000104.1 GCA_020216965.1 Prosthecobacter sp. | reverse complement strand
TTCCAGTTACGCGCTGCCATGTGCAGGTAGTGCGAGAAACACCGGCGAGGCGAATGGAAGCGCTTCGACAGTTCGCCGGACTCGCGGGCGAAGACAGCTTCGCGCTGATACACAACCGGCGACTTCAGCCACTCGAGCAGCGGAGGGTTGCTCTTGCGCAGCAAACGCAGCGCCTTTCGCAGTTCCCAGCCGCTGATGTCGAGTTCATCGTTCAGCGGTTCCTCGATCACATCGCGCCGATCTTCGACGGAGAGATACCAGTCACTTTGATGCACGTAGAGGAACCGGACGTCATAGTCGCTGTCATGCGAGGCAAATCCCCACGCACGACTGCCGCTTTCGCACGCGTAGAGCACGCGGACGTTCCGCTCGGCTTCAAGGCGAGCAAGCGCGTTGCGGACGCGCTGGAATACTTCGTTGTTTTGCATGGAGAACCTCCTTTCGGATGAATGGTAAAAAGAAAAGCCCGCCGCCCAGAATGGGCGACGGGCCGAATGAATTGAGTTCCACTAGAACTCCACAGCCTCAATCACGCGGATCAGCGCGCCTGGGTCGGTATCGAGCAGTTTTAGGGTCTTCAGCGTTTCATCGCTGAAGCCGGCCAGGCAGCAAACCTGGCGCTCCGGGAACTGCAGGGAACCGTAACCGTTCAGGTCAAAGCTGAACACGTTCGGATCGCAGCGGTAGCGCTCCTTCCAGCGGCGGAACGTGTCCACCGGCGCATGGTGCCCCATCCAGCCCTGCATGTCAGAGAGGATGATCACACGGTCATACGCGCGGCTTGCACACTGGAAGATGGAGTGGAAGTTGGTGCCCGCGGCCTGCGCCTGGCCTTGCAGCCACTTGGCGAGGCTGAGCGTGCTGTCCCGCTTGTTTAGCGTGACGTATTGGGCGTCGTTGCTGAAGAGCAGCACATCGGCGTCGTTTGCCTTGAGCATCGTGGCGGCAAAGAGCGAGCCGATCTGCAACGGACGGCCCACCATGGAGCCGGAACCATCGAGCGCGATGAGCGTGCGGCCTGGGAAGGAGGGCACGTTCGCGAGCGAGATGTCCACGGCATCGCTGAGGGCCGCGAGCGCATCGGCGGCACGCGGCAGCGCGGAGGCCTGCACGGTATCGAGCGCCGTCTGGAAGCGGAAGGGCAGCACGAGTGATTTGCGGATGAGTTTTTCATCGCGCAGCATCGCCAGCGCGGCATCGACGGCCTCTGGAGCGGACTCGAGCACGTTGCGCAGGTTTCGCAGTAGGGCGAAGTAACCGATCTTCCGCGTGTGAATGAGCTCCGACCAGGCATCGCGTTTCAGCAAAGCAAGATCGTCGTCATTCTGCGCGGCTACACCGGCCTGCGTGAGCTTGGTTTCCCACGTCTCAGCCGCAGCGAGCGTGCCTTTGACAAGCTTTCCAAGCGCTTCGGTGGCAGGCGGGTGAACGAGGTTCACCACATCGACCAGCGAGAACTCGGCGCGGTCCTTGCGGTATTTCGCGAGCTGATACTCATCGAAACGCGCGAGAGCACGGCCGAGGCCCTTTTTGAGCGAGTTCGGGATCACCTTGCCATATTTGCTACGGTAACACGCGAGGATCTCGATGGCGTCGTCCGGGCGATGCACGACACGATCATAAAACCGCGCCGTCCAGGCCTCGCCCTTCACGCTTTTTGCCAGCTCCGCCGCCGTGAGGTGGCTGACGCTGCGCATGCCAGCCTCTTTGCGGGCATACAGCGCCGCCTTGGCGATGAAGCGCTTGTCTGTCTGCGCGGCGATGAGCTGACGCAGCCGCTTCGCCGTGGCATCGCCGCTGCGGTAGAACTCGTCTTTTAGCATCGACGTGAGCATGATGGAGGCGAGTTCGAGCTTTGGCGTCTCCGTGAAGGCCTCGCCACCCGCGAGGTTGAGCGTGTCAGCGCGTGGTTGTTTTTTCTTTGTGTTGAATTTCATGGGTGTGTGGTATGCGGCAACCTGCTGCCGTTAGGTGGATGGCAGCCGTGCTGCCGGAGTAGGATGCCGCTGCAGGCTGCGGCACGGAAAGCGGCAGCAGGGCAGCCGCAGTCCAAGGAAGGAATTGGGGAGAAAAGCGACCTGGGAGACGGATGTGCGAACATCCCGCTGCTCTGCCATTGAGCTACAGGTACCGTTGAGCACCTGGCAGGATTCGAACCTGCAACCTGCCGATTCTCAGTCGAAGAATCCCTGGTCTCGCTGCCCCAAAGGGATCACGGAGAAAAACGAAAAGAGTGGCCAGCCCGGAAGAACAACGGACTCAGCGCCGCCCCGCAGACGCACCCGCGTCTGGAGCCAGGGCTTCTGCTGCCATCTGCCTCTGAGGGACGGTCAGCGCTAAGCGCCTATCCGTTGGATACACGGGCTGTTGAGGCGGACGGACCTCTGCCAATGTTTGGTCGTCGAAGTAGCTCTTTTCTCGCTGCCGTGAAAGTGAACGATGACTGAGGAGAAAACTGGCCAGGGTTTCAAGCCTGTTGGTAGGCTCGATGGGAATCGAACCCATGAGTTCCGGAGTAGCCCCGGCCTCACTGCCTCAGTTTCGCGAAATGAATGATTGCGGAGAAAGGTGAACAGAGTGTGTGGCACCGGTTTCCCGGTGTCTCGGCGGGAGTTGCACCCGCGGCTTCACGTTTACAATACGTGCGCTCTACTGAATGAGCTACGAAGGAACTCCGCTCTCACTGCCGCAAAAGGATTGGTCGCCCGTGGAGGATTTGCGCCCCCGATTTCTGGATGTAAGCCAGATGTGATGCTGTTTCACCAACGGGCGGGAAAGTCGTGGGCCTGCAAGGACATGCACCCTGCTCAACCGGTTAAAAGCCGGTTACTTCGCTGTCTAAGTTTCAGGCCCGGAAAAAGCGGAGGGCGTAGGGCTAAGAGCGAAGAGTCTGACGCTCTGCACTTCGCTCTTTGCTCTACGCTTTGAAATAGGCAACCCTGGCGGGATTCGAACCCGCAATAACCCGATAGAAAGTCGGGTGCCTTGGCCAGTTAGACGACAGGGTCATGAAAATCGTGGAACGCCGAGGGCATGCTGCTTGATGGCGGCACGATCTCGTGAGCACCGAGTCCCGGCACGCTGCTCTGGTAGGCGTTCCATTGTAGAACGAGCTTTCCAGCTCGTTCGGCAACGAGTTGGAAAACTCGTTTTACGTTGATTGGCACTCCCGGAAGGACTTTGCCGCTCCTGCGGCTGTGCCAAGTCTGCTCCGCGCCTCATTGATGTGCGCTATCGCGCACAGCGCTCGCCTCCAGCCTTCGCGTTCGAAGCGAGGCGCTCTATACAGAGCAGAAAAGCTGAGAACGGAGGGCGTAGAGCGTAGGATCGGACGCTTGAGAAAGGTGAATACACCAAGGCAACTCTGGCTCTATGCTCTTCGCCCTCTGCTTGTTGCTTCTTGATTGGTCGGTCCGGCTGGAGTTGCACCAGCATCTTCCGGGTTATGAGCCCGACGCTTTGACTGTTAAGCTACAGACCAAAAATGGTCGAATACCCCGGTGCTGCCCCGGGCGCGTCTTGGTCCCAAACCAAGCGAGTTCGCTGGCTCTCTCGTATCCGAAACGTGGGCTGGGCGGGAATCGAACCCGAAGCCTGTTTATGAGACAGGTGCCGCCTTGGCTCTAACCAAGCCCGAAACCGGACGTGCGCCCCAGACTCGCACTGGGTAAGGTGGACTTGCGAACCACAGGCTCGGCTCTTCGCCTTGCGCACGATCATGAAACTGGTTCCCACAGCCGGATTCGCACCGGCACCGCCTCGTTCACAACGAGGAATGCTGACGGTTACAACATGCAGGGTGTTTGAAATGGAGCCTCCGGTGGGTTTTGCACCCACATGTTCCGATTTACGAGATCGGTGCCTTTCTGAGTCGGCCACGGAGGAGTCTTTGAAAGGGTGCTCCCGCGAGGACTTGCACCTCGAGCCTCTACTTCCGCAAAGTGGTGTGCATGTTCTCTTACACATTGGGAGCTTGTGAAAATGGTGCGGCATGTCGGTTCTGGCCCGACTTGTCGAGTTTGGAAGACTCGCATGTTCGCTGTTATATCACCGCGTAACTGGCTGTTGGAGTAGCTAGCGCGCCCACCTGTTCGTATTTTCAACCTGTCGCTCATCTGTCTGAGCTAACGGACATGAAATGGACGCAGGAATGGCAATCGCACATACCGAGCCCCGCTTATGAGATTGGGCATAGCACTGGCTCTCCCTGAATTATGAAAATGAGGCCATGGAGCGCGTGTGATGGCACGACCTACCCACCTAATCTGTGGCGGAATAATCCTCTGTCGTGCCTGGCATGGCACACGCGCTCCATGAAAATGGCACGCCGGGTGGGTACTGCCCCCAGATCTGCGGGTTTTGGAGGCCCGTGCATTGCTTGTCTGCCACGGCCGTGTTGGTTGATGGACTTGCCGTCCAACCATGAAAGGACACAGAGGGAGGCCATGCCAACGTCAGTGGATTCCCCCGAACCCAACACCAGTCCTTTTCACCATCGCTCTGTGCCCTTTCATGGCTGGTCATGCTGATGATGACCAACCACAAAAGAACGAACACCGCTGCCACGCGCGGGATGAGGTTTAGCTCATCGCTGGCGTCGCACCCGCAGGCTGTTTCACGGCGGATGTTTTGGTGTTTATGGCACACCTCCTAGGAAGCCATTTCGTGATGTGAAAATCTGGACAAAATGATCCCTGATTCCAAAGCCTATCCTTAGGAATTATGCGCATTGAGTGGATGCGAGTTCTTGACATTGAGAAGGAAGGGTGCGATGCCTTTCATGGGTCATGCACTGGGCGTATCAAAGGGCTCCTTCTGGAGTCTGCCAAGGCTGGCTTCCGTCCCGGCATCTGCTGCAACAGGTGCCGGGGCTCTTCGTGCTGAGGGGGTCAACCGTCTAGGTTGGGAATGAAATCAATGGATGGGATGAAATGGGGTTGGTTCTGGTATTTTCGGGCCACAAAAAAGCCCTGCTGCCATCTTCGGCGAGCAGGGCTTTTCCTGGGGAAAGCTGGTTCAGGGACCGGTCAGTTCGTAGCTGACTCTGCTCGCGTGCCTCCGGGGCTCGGGTTGCTCCATTCAAGCTCTTTGGCGACCTGGATCATGACCATTCTTCCAAATCGACCACACTGAGCAAACCCACAGCACTCGGAGAGCGCTGTATGGATTGATGCATATGTGCGAGAATGATTCATGACTTGTGTCGAAAGTAAGCTGATTGTGTCACAGTCTTTTCAGACGTCAAACACAAAAATCAAAAATTTTTTTATTAGGCAGCCTTTGAAGTCGACATTAATTTTTCATCCCTAGGAAAGGCTCACGGAAAGGCTTTTTCGAGGGCTTCAACATTCGCCTTCATCACGGTCATGAAGTCGCCGCTATCGGGCACGTTGCCGCAGGGGTCGAAGACCAAACTACTCACGCCGAGTGCATCCAGCATAGCCACACTTTCCTTCGCAGGCTGCCCCTCCCATATCATCCACTTTGCTGGATGTTTGGTTAGGATCGACTTCAATTCGTCCATAGCCTTCTCGTCAGGCACGGTTTCAGGCTCCCAAAGAACAGATTGCATATTCAGTGAATACCTGCGCGCTAGATAATGGTAAACTGGGTGCGAGGCGACAACTGGCACGCCCGCAGCTCGTTTCCCAACGGCCAACAAACGTTGATCTAGAGATTCTAGCTCAGCCTTCAGACCATCCAAATTCTTCTCCGCATCGGGCACCCATGTTTTCAGAGCCTTGGCAACGGCCTCTGCCTGATGGATAGCCTGCTGAAGATCAATCCATGTAGTAAAGGCAATGCCACTGTGACTGTGCTCACCGCCTGGCCCGTGGCTATGTGTCGTGTCATCCCGAACCTCAATGTACTTAGACTTAAATGTGGCAGAGGTATCCACGAGCTTCGACTGTGGTAGCGTAACTTTTTCCGCCCATTTGGCATAACTAGCACCATTCATAAGAATCAGATCTGCGCCTTGATAGGCCAGGATAGTCGCGTCATCTGGTTGCCAAAAGGCAGGATCTTCGTCCGCAGGCGCAGGGAAATTTACTTCCACCGCACCCTTGCCAATGCGTTCAGCAAAGTAGCAAAGAGGGTAATTATCCACATACACCTGCAGTTTAGTGGATCTGGTCGAGGCCGTTAGCTGATGGTTATCTTGGTCAGGGTGACAGGCCACCAAGGACAAGATGAGAAGCGCAGCCAAGAGCTGAATGGATGATTTCATGCATTGAATCGAACGTTCGTCGTCAATTACCTTTTGCGGGTGATAAAAGTGTTGCCGGCGATGCTGGCGGGTGGATATGATAGGCCCCCTATGGCCAGTCTGAACAAAGTCATGCTTATCGGTAACCTTACTCGTGATCCGGATGTGCGTTACACCCCGAAGGGAACGGCAGTCTGTGATATTGGTCTGGCCGTCAATCGTCGGTTTATCAATGAAGCTACTGGTGAGCGTCAAGAGGAAGTAACATACTTGGACATCACCCTGTGGGGCAGACAGGCGGAGATTGCTGGACAGTGGCTCCACAAAGGGCGTCCCGTCTTTATCGAGGGGCGTTTGCAAATGGATACCTGGGAAGACCGAGCTACTGGACAGAAGCGCAATAAGATCAAGGTCGTTTGTGAGAATCTACAACTCCTTGGTTCTCCTGCTGGCGGGAATGCGGGTGCCGGTTCTGGTGGTCAATCTTACGTTGATGATGGAATAGACTCTGAATATGGTAGTCAGCCACCACAGGCACGTCGCAACGCTGGGGGAGGTGGCCATCCGCAGCGTAACGCCGCACCTCAGCAACGGCAAGCATCGCGTCCGCCAGCCCCAGTTCCTCAACAACAAGATGATTTCGGTGAGGGGCCAATAACGGATGGCCTTGATGGAGATGATATCCCTTTTTGAGTCTCAACCTGGGCTTCATTTGTTCTTAAATGTGCTTAGATTGGCTGTAGCCTAGGAAAGCATTTCTCAGGTCGTTATGGCGGTGAAGAGTGCCCTGAAAACACAGGGTTCCATCCAGATTACGACCATGAAAACACTGCTTCCCATCCTGCTACTCGTTGTTACTGCCTTCACTGCTGTTTTTGCCAAAGGCGGCCCTGCGATCAATGACAAATGCCCTGTGGACGGCAA
>JAIWOJ010000103.1 GCA_020216965.1 Prosthecobacter sp. | reverse complement strand
CCCCGATGAGCTGGCGGAGGAGGAAAAGCGTGAACTGCTCGCGCGCACGGCGCTGGATCTCGTGTTCGTGGTGGAGACGGCAGCGGCCTGGCTTCCTGCAGGCGCGCAGACGCTGGCGATGCTGGAGGTGGGCGGCCACGCTGTGCGCTTGGCTGGGGTGCCTGCCTCAGAAGCTGGCTTTCCCAGAGATGCTTTTGAGGCGCTAAACCCAGCCTTTATCCGCTTTAGCTCAGGGACGACGGGGAAATCCAAGGGGGTGCTGCTCTCTCATGAGTCCCTGCTGGCCCGCATCACGGCGGCGAATGAGGGGCTGCGGATCGGCCCTGGCGATCGGGTGCTGTGGGTGCTGCCGATGGCGCATCATTTTGCTGTTTCCATCGTGCTCTATCTTTACCACGGGGCGACGACGATCATTGAGGAGACGCATCTGGGGGAGGATCTGCTGAGGGCGGGGGCGCAGCAGGCGGCCACGGTGATGTATGGCAGCCCGGTGCATTACCGGCAGCTCGTGGAGGCTCCTGAGGTGGGCACCTGGGGCACCCTGCGCCTCGCTGTGACCACGGCAGCAGCGCTAGATGCGGCGACGGCGGAGAAGTTCCGCGCCCGCTTTGGCCTGCCACTGATTCAGGGGCTGGGGATCATCGAACTGGGCCTGCCCGTGCTAAATCTGGAGGGTGCTCTGGCTGCGCCGGAGGCCATCGGCCTGCCGCTGCCTGCCTATGAATGCCTGCTAAAGGACGAGCAGGGCAGAGAACCGCCAACCGGTGAGCCTGGGGAGATCTGCCTGCGCGGTCCGGGGATGTTTGATGCCTATCTGGACCCCTGGCTACCGCGTGCGCAGGTCGTGGATGCGGCGGGCTGGTTTGCCACGGGTGACCTAGGGCGGCGCGATGCTAGCGGGCGCGTGTTCATTTGCGGGCGCAAGAAAACGCTCATCAATGTGGGGGGCATGAAGGTCTTCCCTGAGGAGGTCGAGGCGCTGCTGGAAACGCATCCCAAGGTCCAGCGTGCCCTGGTAGAGGCAAAGCTGCACCCGCTGTATGGTGAGGTGCCCGTCTGCCGCTACATCGCCAGCCCGGAGGGCGCTCCAACAGCCATGGAGCTGCGGAATCATCTGCGTGCCCACCTCGCAGGATACAAAATCCCCCTCATGTTCAGTGCCGTGCCAGAACTGCCGCTGACCGCCAGCGGCAAACTAAAGCGCGCCTGATGGCTGTGCGCTCTGGGGTCAGCCTAGGATCAGCCAGACCGCGGCGAAGAGCGTGAGGACAAATAGCGTCCACTCAAAGGGCTTTTGGGGGATGCGCTTGAGGATCTGCCAGCCCAGCAGCACGCCCAGGATGACAAACGGCAGCATCACGAGGTTCGTGGCCAGGGAGCGCCCGTGGATGATGCCTAGGTCTGCGGAGAAGGGCACTTTGAAGAGATTGATAAAGAGGAAGAAGCGGCTGAAGACACCGAGATGGTCCTTTTTCTCCAGGCGCTGAGAGAGCAGATAAACCGTCATCACCGGCCCGGCGGCATTTGCCACCATGGTGACGAGCCCAGCGCACAAGCCCATGGCCCAGGCAAAAGCGCGGTGCTCAGTCAGCGCGATGAGGTCTTGCCGACGTGCATTGAGCAGGAGATGAAAGCCAAGCAGTCCAATGATGAGCCAGCCGATGACCGTGCGGGCAGTCGAGTTATCAATATGCCCCAGCATCAGCCAGCCGATCACGACGCCAGTGATCGCGGGCGGCACCATGGGCAGGATGCGCCGCCAACAGCCACCCCGTCGATTGATGACGTAGCCCATGATATCCGCAGCGATGAGCAGGGGCAGCACAAGACCCACCGAGGGCTTGGCCCCAAATGCCTGCGCCATGAGCACCACGTTCAGCGTGGAGGTGCCAGAGAGGCCCGCCTTGGAAAGCCCAATGCAGATGGCTGCGATGGCAGCCAGGAGCAAGACCTGCCCATCGGAAGTGAACAGGGTGTGCTGGGAGAGCCAGTCGAGCGCGGAAGTCAAAACACCAGGGCAGGCTCAGGGAACGATGGTGACAGGCGTGCCCAACGGTGCAATGCCATAGATTTTAGAAACCATGTTGTAGGGCATACGGATGCAGCCATGGGAGGCGGGGGAGCCGGGGTTTGGGATCACCCCGGCGTGCATGCCTACGCCATTGCTGGTCAGCCGCATCCAGTAGGGCATCTTGGCCCCGATGAATTTGCCGCCCGGTGGCACGCGGTGCACGCCCGCTGTGGCATTGCTATTCACGACTCTCCCATTGGCATCCACGATGATGCCGTATTTGTTGGAGCGCTTGTCCACGACCTTTTCGGAGATGCGAAAGGTGCCCGTCGGTGTGGGGTAGCCACTGCGACCCGTGGCTACATAGGTCCAGCCGACATTTTCGCTGTTGCGGAAGATGTAGGCCTTTTGCTGGCTGAGGTCGATCGTCACACGCACGGGACCTGGCTGGCCTGCACCATGCCAGACATATAGCGGGCTGTGGGAGGAGTCTGCGGGCTGCACGAGCAGGGGCTTGCGGATGACCTCCTGCCTGACAAAGGCGGCTGGCATCAGATCCACGGGCAACTGGCAGGAGCACAGGCTCAGCAGCAGGGAGAAGCAGAAGAATGTGCGGATGGCATTCATAGCGTGTCTCGTTTTAGCAAAGATTTTCAAAAATGACAAAGCCTTGCTGATGAAAAATCCATGGCTGAGGCAGCCGCACAGGTGCTTGTTGGGGTAGGCTAGGTCCGAAACACGAACGCTCCCGTCCTATCTGGATCTCTGGCTTAGTTCTGTTTTTTCTTCCCCTTGCCTTTCACTGGCTCCTCTGGCGGGTTCGGCTCCCCCTCGAATGCTCTTCTTCCGTGTGCGTGGCGCGGCGGTGGCATGACCTCTTTGACCTCGGTTTGCAGGCGGGCGAGTTCGGCTTTCAGTTCTTTGACCGTGTCCGCATAGGCAGGATCATGGTAGAAGCTTTTCGTTTCCAAAGGGTCTTTTTCGCGATCAAGCAGTTCCCAATCATCCACGTCTGGCTTGTAATAATGCACCAGCTTGTAGCGGTCGGTGATGACACCGTAGTGCGGGCGAACGCGATGGGGGACAGGGAACTCGTAATAGTGATAGTAGAATGATTTCCGCCATTCAGCAGGCGCTTCGCCTTTGAAAAGGGGCACCAAGCTCCGCCCCTGCATGTCTTCAGGCTGCGGCTGGCCGGCGATGTCGAGGAAGGTCTGGGCAAGGTCGAGCAGGGAAACGATGTGTGCGTCCGTGCTGCCTGGCTTGGCTACGCCGGGCCAGCGGACGAGGAAGGGGGTGCGGAGGGATTCTTCAAAGATCCAGCGTTTGTCGAACCAACCGTGCTCGCCCAGGTAAAAACCCTGATCGCTGCTAAGGATGACCACGGTGTTTTCTGCCAGCCCTGCCTCGTCGAGGTAGGCCAGGGTGCGCTGCACACTCTCGTCCACCGCTTTCACACAGGCGGTGTAGTCGTGCATGTAGCGCTGATAACGCCAGCGCACGAGATCTTTGCCAGTGAGGTTAGCTGCACGGAACTTGGCATTCCGGGGCTCGTAGTAGTCGTTCCAGTACTTGAGCTGATCGGGGCTGAGGTTGGGAGGTGGCACCAGCTTGGCATCGCGCTCGGTGAAGGTGCGGTCCAGGCCCATGTCATGGTCGCTGATGGCCTTGCTGCGGCCTTCATAGGCATCAAAGAGAGTTTCAGGCTCAGGGTACATACGGTCTTGGTCGTGGCCTAGGTGCCGGATCGGCGGTGCCCATTCGCGGTGCGGTGCCTTGTGCTGCATCATCAGCATGAATGGCTTGGTTTTGTCCCGATTTTTTAGCCAGTCGAGCGTCAGGTCCGTGATGATGTCGGTGGTATATCCCTGGTGGCTGACTTGCTTTCCATTGTCGATCATGGGTGGGTTGTAATAAGCACCCTGGCCGGGCAAAATGTGCCAGTAATCATAGCCCACGGGATCGCTCTCCAGATGCCATTTGCCGATGATGGCATTGGTGTAGCCCGCCTTTTGAAGCAGCTTGGGGAAGGTTTGCTGGCTGCTATCAAACCGGCTGTTGCTATTGTTGTAGAAGCCGTTTAGGTGAGAATATTTCCCTGTCTGAATGACTGCGCGCATCGGGCCGCAGATGGAGTTGGTGACGAGGCAGCGGTCAAAGCGGATGCCTTCCTTGGCGAGACGGTCCATCCCTGGCGTCTGGAGGAGCTGCCGTTTATCACCGTAGGCACTGATGGCCTGGGTGGTCAGGTCATCACAGAAAATGAAAAAAATGTTTGGCGGTGGAGGTGCAGCCGTGACCGACGTCACAAACAAGGCGAGTAAGGTAAAGCAGCGTGCTAGCATAGGTTGGGCAAGGTAGCCAAGGAACGCGGTGAAGGTGGGAAGCTTGCGGGGGATTCTATGAAGGTGATCTCCATCACAAGCCGCACTGAAACAGAAGACCCTCTGGCCGTGTAGCCAGAGGGTCTGAGCTGATCCAGCAACCAACAACAGTGAGGATCAATGGCACGAAAGTCGAAGCTAAAAAATGCTGCAACTCTGTGGTCTTCGCCGGAAAACCGGTCCGGTTGGGACGCTGGAGAGTAAAAAGTTTTAGAGGAACAGTCAACCAACAGGGTTGTTTTTTGCAAAAATAAGAGGGTATTCTTATTTTTGAGAGGCTTTTGAGGACTGAAAATCTGAGAATTTTAGAATAAACCGACTTGACAGCCCTTTGGATTGTGAGTGTTCGCCTGAGTAGTTGAGCGCCCGATGCCTCCTTTCTCTACGCGCTAGGCCATCTTTTGAGGGATCAACCTAGATGCCGAAGTTCCCTGCGATGCAGTCCCTCTAGTATGCAAGAACTTCGGCATCCGGGATAAACTGCCCTGTGTTTTCCGTTTCAAAGACGTCTCCTCGTCCAAGGGGCACATGGCTTTTTTGCGATCACTATGATGCCGACAAAAGCATTGAAGTCGGTTGGCCTGCATGGACGATGGGGCGGATCTTCACAACCCCTCCTTCATGGACATCAATCCTACCCCCCCTCGCTGCCTGTTGGCTGCGTTTGCCCTAGCCTCTTGTTCCCTCACTGCCACTGCCAACGATTGGCCAAACTGGCGCGGCCCGCTCCAGACCGGTGTCAGTTTGGAGCATTATCAAAACGCCGGTAAGCTACCTGACCAGCCTGCCTGGACCTATGCCGCGCGCGGTCGTGGTGCGCCGGTGGTGATGGATGGCAAAGTGGTGCTGTGGGGATATAAGGGGGAAACGACGGACCTGATCGAGCTGCTGACCGTGCTTGATGCCAAGACGGGCCAGAAACTCTGGGAGGTAGAGATCCCTGATTACCTTAGTGATTCAATTTACAATCGCTACAGCATCGGAGCCCCGACGGTGGACCCAGAGACCAAGAGAATCTATCTGGTGAGCAATGCAGGGCTCTTCCTGTGCTATGAGCTGGATGGCACCAAGGTCTTTGAGCTACCACTCATGGAAGATTTGGGCCGCATGACGTTTCCGAATAGCCGTGTGGGAAGCCCCGTGATTGAGGGGGATCTAGTCATCATCCACTTTATTTTCTCAAATTGGGGGGCAGACGGGCCGGCAGCCGATCGTGTTTATGGTTTTGATAAAAAAACAGGGGAATTGGTGTGGTGGACCTTACCCGGTGTCAGTCCGCCTGTGGACTCCTCCTTTTCCACCCCTGTGCTGGAGACTCGCGATGGCAAACGTGTCATGTATTTCACCACTGGCTGCGGCCATATCGTGTGTGTGAATGCTCGCAATGGGAAGGCTTACTGGAAATTCCCGATCTGCAAAAATGGGGTGAACCCGAGTGTCGTCCTTCATGGGGATAAACTGATCGCCATCCACAACGATGAAAATGTGGATAGCTCTGAAAAAGGGCGGCTGCTCGCCATCAAGCTCCCGGAAAAGCTAACACCACCGCCGCCGCCTGGGTTAGAATCTCTCACGCTAGAACCTTCTGTGGAAGTCTGGCGCAATCCCATCGGTGCGACCAGTAGCTCCCCGGTATTAGTAGGCAATGTGATCTACCAACTCACCGATGGCGGCGAACTCTACGCGGTGAATGTGGAAACTGGGGTGGATCTTTGGAAACTGAAGCTGAGTAATGCCAACCTGCATTCCTCCCCCCTCTATGTGGACGGTCTGCTTTACTGCCCTATGATGGAGGGGAAACTCGTCATCGTCAGACCGGGCAAAGACTCGGGGGAAATCGTCCAGGAAATCAGCCTCAAGGGCAAGGGGGACGCGCAATGTCTCGGCGCACCGGTGGTGTGTGATGGGATGCTCTATGTGACGACCACGGAAAAATTTTATGCCTTTCCCATTCCCAACCAAGGCATCAAGACCGATCCCGCGCCAGTGGCCAAGATTCCTGCTGCAGGCAAGCCTGCCGCGCTTCAGATCATCCCTGCGGAAGTCGTCATCATGCGTGGCAGTCGCCAGTCCTTCCGCATTCGCAGTGTCGATGAAAATGGTTTTGTGGTCAGTGACCAAGTCTCTGGCGTGAAGTGGGAAAGTTACATTCCCCCGACCGCCAAGGTAAAGGCCACGATGGACGCCAAGTTCAATGAAGCAGGAGAACTCGTTGTAGCGCCGGATGCGAAAGTCAGCGCAGGAGCTTTCAAGGCGACAGCGCCTGATGGCACCTTTGGCACCATCCGTGGCCGTGCCCTGAAGGCACTGCCGATTACGGAGGATTTTGAATCCTATGAGCTTTCAGAGGAGTTTCCAGCGGATGCGCAGAATCCAGCCTACAAATTCGCCTACCCGCCGCTGCCTTGGATCGGTGCCAGATTCAAATTCCAAGTCATGGAAAAAGATGGCAGCAAGGTTTTCGGCAAGAGCTTTGACCGCCTGCTTTTCCAGCGCGGAACCGTCTTTGTGGCTCCTTCTAATCTGAGCAATTACACCATGCAGGCGGATGTCTGCACGGATGGGAATGCACGTTCCAAATCAGACATCGGCCTGATCAATCAGCGCTATCTCATCTGCCTGCGCGGAAATGCCAACAAGCTAGAAATCAGTTCCAATCTAGAGCGCCTAGCTCAGGCGGCTACCTTTAAGGTCAGCGCTAATACCTGGTACACGCTCAAAACCCGCGTGGATGTGAACGCAGACGGCTCAGGCGTCGTCAAGGGGAAGGTCTGGCCCAGGGG
>JAIWOJ010000102.1 GCA_020216965.1 Prosthecobacter sp. | reverse complement strand
GCCAAAGGCGGCTACGGCTACTTCCTGAGCAATCAGATCGGCGACCAAGATCCCGAAAGCGGGCGCGTCACCCTAGGAGCCGGACGCTAACCATCTGCACGAAAAAGCCCTGGACTGCGGCAGCCCTGCTGCCGCTTTCGGCTCAGGCAGCCCTGCTGCCGGGGGGAAGCCTTTCTCCCATCCACCCTCCTCAAAAAGCCAGGCGACTGCCGCCGCACCGATGAACGGCCAGCAGGGCTGGCCTCTGAAAAGCGGCAGCAGGGCTGCCGCAGTCCAGGTTAGCAGTGGGGTTCGGGGGTGGCGTGGTGGGCGAGGGCTGCTTTGACAAAGCTGCGGAAGATAGGGTGGGGCGCGTTTGGCTTGCTATTGAATTCGGGGTGAAACTGGCAAGCGACAAAGAAGGGGTGGCCGGGTAGCTCGATCATCTCTGCCAAGCCGCCTTTTTGGGACACGGCACTGATCTTGAGGCCATGGGCTTCCAAGGTCTCTTTGTAGTCATCATTGACTTCATAGCGGTGGCGATGGCGCTCGTGGATGACGTCTTGGCCGTAGATTTCTCGCGCTTGGGTGCCGGGCAGGAGCTCAGAGACCCAGTTTCCCAGGCGCATGGTGCCGCCGAGTTGTTTCACTTTTTTCTGCTCCTCCATCATGCTGATGACGGGATGGGGCGTGGCTTTGTCAAATTCCGTACTGGTGGCGTCCTTGAGGCCGCAGACGTTGCGGGCAAATTCGATGACGGCGATCTGCATCCCCAGGCAGATGCCAAAGAAGGGGATGCCCTTTTCACGCGCGTAGCGGGTGGCCGCGATTTTGCCTTCGGTGCCGCGGTCGCCAAAGCCGCCGGGGATGAGGATGCCCTGGAGGTCTGCTAAGTAGATATCGGGCCCGGCTTTTTCGATGAGTTCGGCATCAAGGCGCACGATGTCCACTTTGGCATCCTTGTAGGCACCGGCGTGGGTGAGGGCCTCGTAGATGGATTTGTAGGCGTCTTGCAGCTCGATGTATTTGCCGACGACGCCGATGCGCACCTGGTGGGTGGGGTGGATGACGCGCTGGACAAAATGCCTCCACTTGGTGAGGTCAGGCGCTGGGGTCTGGAGGTGCAGGAGATGGCAGACGGTGTCATCCAGGCGCTGTTCATGGAGTTTCAGCGGCACTTCATAGATGCTGTGTTTGACATCGCGCACCTCCACCACTTGCTCGATGGGCACGTTGCCAAAGAGGGCGATCTTGTCCCGCACGTCCTCATCCAGCGCGTGCTCCGTGCGGGCGAGGATGATCTGGGGGATGATGCCGATCTCACGCAGCTTGGCTAGGGACTGCTGGGTGGGCTTGGTCTTGAGCTCCTGGGCGGCCTTCACATAGGGCACGAGGGCGGCGTGGATGAAGAGCACGTTGTCACGCCCGGCCTCGATGGCGAATTGGCGGATGGCCTCTAGGAAGGGCAGCCCTTCGATATCGCCCACGGTGCCGCCGATCTCGGTGATGATGACATCCCCGCCCATTTTTTCTGCTACTTCTTCGATGCGTTCTTTGATCTCATTGGTGACGTGGGGGATGACCTGCACGGTGCGGCCCTGGTATTTCCCAGCGCGCTCTTTTTCTAACACACTGAGGTACACCTGGCCGCTGGTCAGGTTATTTAGGCGGGAGAGATTGGTGTGGGTAAAGCGCTCGTAGTGCCCGAGGTCGAGGTCGGTCTCTGCGCCGTCATCGAGCACATACACCTCACCATGCTCGTAGGGGTTCATCGTGCCTGGATCGACGTTCAGGTAGGGGTCAAATTTTTGCATGATGACCTTCAGCCCGCGCAGCTCAAGCAGGGTGGCTAGGGAGGAGGCGGCAAGGCCCTTGCCGAGGGAGGAGACGACGCCGCCAGTGACAAAGATGTATTTCATAGAAGAGAAGTCAGGGTTCGCTTACTGCGGTTCATCGCTTCAGGCAAAGAATCTGTGAGCCGATCACTGGGCAGCAAGCATCTGGCGTTCGACGGCATCTGCCTGCTCTGGCGTATCCACGCCAGGGGAGAGATCCTCGGTCAGCACCACGCGCAGGCGCACGCCGTTTTCCAAAGCGCGCAGTTGCTCTAGGGATTCCGTCATCTCCAGGCCAGAGGGCGGCCAGGCCACAAACTGAAACAGAAAATCCCGCTGAAAGCCATAAATGCCGAGGTGGCGGTAGTGCCGGATCTGCGTGGCGGCATTTCTGACATAGGGCAGGGCGGAACGGGAGAAGTAAAGGGAATCCCCATGCCTATCAAAGACCACCTTGACCACATTCGGGTCCGCAATCTGGGCGGGGTCATGGATGGGCGCGGCGGCGGTGATCATGCGTATGCTGGCATCTGCCTGGAGGGCCCGGGCCAGCTCATCAATCAGGGCAGGGGAGATCAGCGGCTCATCCCCCTGCACGTTGATGATCGTCTCGTACTCTGGGAAATAGCCCGCAGCTTCGGCGATGCGGTCTGTGCCGCTGGGATGGTCTGGGGAGGTCAGCACGGCCTTGGCACCAAAGCTCTCAGCGGCTTCCACGATGCGTGCATCATCCGTGGCGATCACGACCGCATCTACTGCCTGGCAGTGCTGGCAGCGCTCCCACACATGCTGGACGAGCGGTTTGCCTGCGATGCGGTGGAGTGCCTTGCCAGGGAACCGGGTGGAACCCCAGCGTGCGGGGATGGCGATGAGGGTGCGGGATTTCGCGGGAGAAGCCAAGGGAGTGACGGGCAGGTTCCTCCGAGATGGCGCGTCGTCTTTCAACGCGCAAGGGGAAGATTTGAGGAGAGCGATGGCGGCGGAAGCAGGTGCGAGATCCTTCGCCGATCACAGAGAGGAGATGGGCGGTGGGTGATAGCCAATCGGCGATTGGCGATTGGCGATTATGAGCCTGCCTAGATGACTTGTCGGGATCGTTCGGGCTGAAACCGAATTCTGCGGCTCTGGCAAAAAAAGAATGCCCCCCCAAGAGACTTCGGCAGCCGGGCGGAATCGACTGAGAAAGAAAGTGTTCCGCGGTGGGTGGTTCTTGAGGGGCTGTCTGCCGGGGCGTGCGTCACTCTCCCAGCAGTTCTTTGACCTTGGGCTCCATGGCGGCGGCCCATTTTTCGTAGCCAAGCTCGGAGAGGTGCAGGAGGTCGGGCATGATCTCGCGGGTGAGGGTGCCGTCGGGCTGGAGGAAGGTCGGGCCGATGTCGAGGTACTGCACGGTTTTGCCATCGGCTAGTTTGGCGATGAGGGCGTTGGTGGCCTCATTTTGCTGGCGCATGGGGTCGGTGGGTTTTTCCCCACGGGGGAAGATGCCGAGAAGGAGGATTTTGGACTGCGGGCATTTTTTCTTGAGGCTCTCAAGGATGAGTTTGACGCCTTCGGCGGTTTGCTCGGCGCTGCATTGGTAGATGGCACCGTTGAGTTCTTTTTGGGGGCGGTTGGCGTGACCGGTGTTGTTGGTGCCGATCATGAGGACGATGAGCTTCGGGGTGAGGCCATCGAAGTTGCCGTTTTGTAAGCGCCAGAGGACATGCTCGGTGCGGTCGCCACCGATGCCGAAGTTGGCGGCTTGGCGCGGGGCGTAGTATTTCTCCCAGGTGGCAGCACCTTTGCCGCTCCAGCCTTGGGTGATGGAGTCGCCCAGGAAGACGAGGGGGGCTTCGCCTTTTTTGGAGATTTCGTTGAAGCTTTCGTGGCGCTTGAGCCAGCCTTCATCTCGGGGCACGGGCTGGATGGCGTAGTTCGGCTCTGCGGCGATGAGGCTGGCCTGGAGGAGGAGGGCGGCGGCGCTGAGGAGGAGGGCGGCGGCGCTGAGGAGGAGGGGATGTTTCATGGTTGGGCTGAAGCAGGGCGGGGAAGGGAAAGCGGAGATGGAGGCTTAGGGCAATGCTTTTTCTGCGGCTGGTTGTTTTGTGCGGCTGGGCTGGGCAGCCCGGGTAGGGCTACTCGTAGAGTTTGTAGAGGCCGGAGTGGTCTAGGTCACCATGACCTTTTTCATGCACGAGGCGCTCCCACTGGGCGAGGGAGTTGCGCAGGGTAGGGGAATCTAGGCCGACGGCTTCGGCCTGCTGGCACATGAGACGCACGTCTTTGAGCTGGAGCTCGGCCCGGCCACCGGGGGCAAAATCGCGCCGCGCCATGCGGTCGCCATGCAGGTCGAGGATGCGACTTTCGGCGAAGCCGCCTAGCAGCGCGCGGCGCACGAGGGCGGGGTCCACGCCGGAAAGCTCGGCGAGACGAAGTGCCTGGGCGACGGCATCAATGGTCTGGGCGACGATGAGTTGATTGGCCAGCTTGGTGACCTGACCGCTGCCGCTGGGGCCCATGTGGGTGATGTTCTTTCCGATGGCCTGGAGCACGGGCAGCGCGCGCTGGAAGTGCTCTGGCGCGCCACCGGCCATGATGGTGAGGGTGCCGGCTTCGGCACCGACTTGGCCGCCAGAGACGGGGGCATCGACCCAAGCGGTGCGGCGGGCAAACTCGCGCGTCTTTGCCACGTTGGTGGTGCCTAGGTCAATGATGAGAGCTTCTGGGTGCAGCCCCTGATGCAGACCGCCGGGACCAAAGACGACGTGCTCGACGACCTCGGTCGTGGTGAGGTTGATGCACAGGATGCCGGGGCCGATGCGCTGGGCGAGCTGGGGTAGGTTTTCCGCGCGCTCCATGCCTGCGGCGACGGCGGCGAGTGCGGGGCCGGGGCTGCGGTTCCAGACGATGACGTGTGCCCCTGCCGCGTGGAGGTGGCGGGCATTAGCGCGGCCCATGTTGCCGAGGCCGATGAAGCCAAGGGTCTGTCCTGTCAGTGGCTGGCTCATGGCGTCTGATCTTTACCAGAGATCAATGGGCTGATGAAGCTCTGGCTGGATGATCTCGGTGCCGTGAAGGGATTCAGAAAAACGGGCGCGAAACCAGGCTTGGGAGTCCTCTTCACCATGCACCATGATGAGCTTTTTGGGGCGCACTTTCTCCACATAATCGGCGATCTGCTCGCGCGTGGCGTGGGCGCTGAGATCGTAGCTTTCGATGCGGGCGTGGGCCTCGACGGCAGGTAAGTCGGGGCTGAGTTTGATTTTCTCTCCCGGCTTGGCGTGGCGGAGGCGGTAGCCAGGGGACTCCGGGTCCGTGTAGCCGACGAAGGCGACGGCATTGCGTGGATTGTCGATGAAGCGCGCAGCGAATTGGTTGGAGGTGGTGCCCTCTGTCATCATGCCGCTGGAGAGGCAGTAAACGGTGCGTGGCTGGTAGGTGAACTGCCTGGGACCGCCCCGCCGCCCGCGTTTTTCTGGACGGATGAGCATTTTTACATCCTCCAGGAGCTGAAAGCCGGGGTAGTTTCGCCGGGCGCGGTCGGTGTAATGGTCGTAGAGGACGGTGATTTTGGTGCCGAGACCGCCGATGTGCAGTGGCATGGAGGGGATGAGCCCCTCCTCATGCAGCTCGTGCAGCATGAGCATGACCTCCTGGGTTTTGCCGAGGGCAAAGACGGGGATGAGCACGGAGCCATTGGCGTCAAAGGTATCGCGGATGAGGGTAGCAAGGCGCTCTTTCTCCCCTTTGCGCGTGTAGTCTGCCGGGCGCTGATAGGTACCGCGAGTCGTCTCAATGACGAGCACATCGATGCCCTCGGTAGGGAAGCTGGCCGCCATGGAGATGGTCTGCGGCTCAAAATTCACGTCGCCCGTGTAAAACAGCGTGCTGCCGCCTTCGCGGATCATGACGCCTGAGGAGCCGAGGATGTGGCCAGCATCAAACAGACTGGCCTGCCAGCCGGTATTTGGCACCTCAAAGCTGCGCTCGAGATCGCGGTAGATGTAGTGGGCGCGGTTTTCATCCAACTCACGATGGGTAAAGAGTGGATACTCCTGCACGCCTAGCTCCATGCGCTGGGAGGTCATGACGTTGACGGAATTGTGCAGCATCCCAGAGGTGATCTCACCGGTGATCTCTGTCATGAAGACCGGGGTGTGCGGCTGCTTGCGCATCAGCACCGGGAGCGAGCCGATGTGATCATGGTGGGCGTGGGTGATGAAGATGGCATCCGCTGCCTCATGGGGCAGTGGGCCAAAGTCAGGCAGCGCATCAAAGCCCACCTCTTTGGGGTGCATGCCAGCATCTAGCACGATACGATGATCCCCGCTCTCAAGCAGGTAGGAGTTGGCACCGATCTCTCGGCGGCGGGTGAGGTTACGAAAACGCATGGAAGACTGAAGGCTCCGGGGGAAAGAGGATCGCGAGACTAGGCCGCATCTGCCCTGTGGCAAGGAGGCATTCCGCGCCTCCCGTGCCTCAGGCACGCGCCTCCACCACGCCGCGTCCGATACCGCGATATTGGAAGCCAAAGTCCGCTGCCGCCACGGGATCAATGAGGTTGCGCCCGTCAAAGATCATGGGCGCGCGCATGGTGGCGCGTAACTCAGCGAGATCGACGCTGGCAAACTCTGGCCATTCGGTCGCGATGATGAGGGCCTCTGCCCCGGCGGCGGCCTCCAGTGGGCTAGAGGCAAATTGGATCTTGCTAGCGATGGGCAGCTCCTTGGCTTTTTCCATGGCCTTGGGGTCGTAGGCGGTGACGACGGCACCTTCGGCGGCGAGTTTTTCCACCAAGCTGATGGCCACAGAGGAGCGCACGTCATCGGTGTTCGGCTTGAAGGCCAGCCCCCAGACGGCGAGCTTTTTGTCCTTCAGCACCCAGAGGGCTTCGCGGATGCTGTCGATGAAACGGTCCAGTTGGCGTTGGTTGATGCGCTGTACTTCTTTGAGCAGGTGAAAGGGAGTGCCTAGCTGCTCAGCGATGGCGATGAAGGCGGCGATGTCCTTGGGAAAACAAGAGCCGCCGTAGCCCAGACCAGCATTGAGGAAATCACGCCCGATGCGCTTGTCGGCACCGATGCCTTCTGCGACCTTGAGCACGTCGGCACCGCTGGCTTCGCAGATTTCAGAAAGGGCGTTGGCATAGCTGATTTTCAGCGCCAGGAAGCTGTTGGCGGCGTGCTTGATGAGCTCGGCGCTATTGATGTCTGTGACCAGCACAGGCGCGGCAAAGGGCTCATACACCTTTTGCATGAGGGCGATGGCGCGGTCAGTATTGCCACCGATGACGATGCGATCAGGCTTCATCAAATCCGCCACGGCGCTGCCTTCGCGGAGAAATTCGGGATTGCTCACCACGTCAAACTCCACGCCGGGCTTGGCATAGCGGCGGATGGTCTGGGCCACGCGCTCGCCGGTCTTGACTGGCACGGTGCTTTTGTCCACCA
>JAIWOJ010000101.1 GCA_020216965.1 Prosthecobacter sp. | reverse complement strand
GTACCTGCTGCAGGAGCGTCTGCTGAAGCAGCACCGCATCGGCGGTCTATTCTACCAATTGCCCCCGATCCAGGGGCTGGCGCGTGCCATTCAGCGCCTCGTCCTCTTTGGGCTGGCGCTTTTGAGTGTGAGCCTGGCGCTCTCCTTCCGCCTGACGACGCCTATTTCTAGCCCAAAGCTAGTCTTTGCCTGGGCGGTTTGGGGATTGTACGCGGTGATCGGCCTCATCATGTGGCGGCATGTGCTGTCTCCACGGCAGACGGCCTGGCTGGCGGC
The DNA here is from genome assembly GCA_020216965.1 of Prosthecobacter sp. Lineage (GTDB taxonomy): Bacteria > Verrucomicrobiota > Verrucomicrobiia > Verrucomicrobiales > Verrucomicrobiaceae > Prosthecobacter. Next base: position 7,025 of record JAIWOJ010000101.1, on the reverse strand, counting down.
CCTCGGCTTTGTCATCCCATTCATCTCTCTCTGGCTTGTGACGACGCATGGCTGAAGCTGCACCCGCCACAACTCCGCCGCAGCTCGTCTGCCTGGGCCTGAACTACCGCACGACGCCTGTGGAGGTGCGTGAGCGCGTGGCCTTCCCTGAGGCCAAGGTGCATGAGGCGGTGCAGGAGGTCCGCTCTCTGCCTGGTTTTGAGGAAGGCGTGGTGCTCAGCACCTGCAACCGTGTGGAACTTTACGCCACCCACTGCCATGGCGAAGCCCACGCGGCGCATGAGCGGCTGGTGGACTATTTGGTGCGCCGTTTTGACTTGGCCCCTGACCAGGCGGAGGCGCTCGTGACCTACAAACTGGACGCCACGGAGGCTGCCAGGCACCTGTTTCGTGTGGTCAGCGGCCTGGATAGCATGGTGCTAGGGGAGACGGAGATTTTCGGCCAAGTGAAGGCTGCCTACCAAAAGGCACTGGAGGCTGGCGCGACTCGCCGCGTGCTCAACAAGCTCTTTCAACAAGCCTTTGCGGTGGGAAAAAAGGTGCGCCACGAGACCAGCATCCAGCGCGGGTCCACGAGTGTGGGCAGTGTGGCCGTGGACCTGGCGGAAAAAGTCCACGATCTGAAAAAATGCCGTGTCATGCTCGTCGGTGCCGGAGAGATGAGCCGCACCTGCGCGCAGAGTCTGCTCTCGCGTGGTGCCAGCAGTATCATCGTCTCCAACCGCAGCCATGAACGCGCCGTGGAGCTCGCGGCTGAGATGGGTGGCCGTGCGATCCGTTTTGATGAATGGGAGGCCGCTCTGCATGAGGTGGATGTCATCATCTCCAGCACCAGTGCCCCTCACTTTGTCATCAAGCCCGATCTGGTGCGCGAAGTCATGCGCAAGCGCCGCTGGGAGCCCCTGCTGCTCATCGACATCGCCGTGCCCCGCGATGTGGATCCACAGGTCAATGACATTGAGGGCGTATATCTCTATGATATCGATGCCCTCCAGGCCATTGCCGATGAGGGACGGCGGGAGCGTGAAAAGCAGCTAGCACTTTGTGAAAAGATCATTGAAGAGCAGCTCGAGAAGTTCGGGTTTGTGAAATCGCCCTGAGGGGCCAATCTACCACCGCCTGTGCATGAGTGAGCCCTCTCCATCCAAGCACCCCGTGATCGCCGAAGATATGGCACGCCTGGGCGGGCTTTTGCGTGAATCTCTGGCCCCGCACCTCGCGCCGCAGGGACAAATGCGCATTTTGAATCTAGCCTGTGGGCGCTGCGATGAGGCAGAGACGCTCATCCAGGTCGGCTCTGAACTCGCAGGAGGCGGCAGTGTGGAAATGGTGGGCGCAGACATCCGCATCCGTGAGATCCGCCAGGCGCGTGAGACACACGCCCACTTGCCCGCAGAGTTCCTGCTGGAGGACGCCACTCAGATCGGCCGTCACCAGCAGCTCGGCGATGACTTTAACCTCGTCTTCCTCCGTCACCAAAATTTCTGGCACGGTCAGGAGTTGTGGAAAAAGATCTTTGACCAAGGCATCGCCAAACTGCGGCCGGATGGCAGGTTGGTCATCACCAGTTACTTTGATGAAGAGCACCGACTCGCGCTGCGTGCGCTGGAGGCCCTGGGGATGGAGGTGGTGAGCAATCGCCGCAACAAGGCCAGCCGTTCCCTTACCGATGCGCCTGGGAAATCAGTGGACCGGTGGGTGGCCGTGCTGAAGCGGCGTGGCACTTGAGGAAGAGCCCTGGTGGGGACTTTACAGGCTGGAACCTCGAAGCTTCCTTTCATATGGGGGATTGAGTTCCACCCAGAGATGGCTCCAGATCCAGTCTGTGGAGTGACCTGACCCCCCGACGCGGGCTGCTACCTCGCGCGGGTGTTCCTGGCTTTGAAATCCCCGTCCGCCCCACTTGGGATAAATCTGAAACCGCCAGGGCCATGCGCGCCATCTGGGGCACGGGCATAAAGGCTTCCACAAGCATCTTGCCAGCGGGCACCCTCCCGCGCCATGTTCAGCAGACATGCACCCAGAAATCCCGAAACTGCTCCAGCTCCAGGAACGTGACCAGCGCATCCGTGTTCTGCAAAAAGACCTCAAAGACATCCCTCGGCATGAATTGGCTGCAAAAAACAAGCTGGCCGGAGATACGGCGGCGGTCGAGGCAGCAACCCAAAAGGCCAAGGAAATCGAAGTGAAGATCAAGGGTGTCGAGCTCGAAATCCAGACGCGCCGAAACACCATCAAGCGCCTCGGGGATCAGCAGTTTGAGACGCGCAAGAATGATGAGTTCCAAGCTCTGGGCGTGGAGATCAAACGCTATGAAAGCGATGTGCGCGCCCTGGAGGACAAGGAACTGGAGCACATGGAGGAGCTGGAGGCTGCTAAGGCCGTGCTCAAAGAGGCACAGGGCGTCCTTGCTGCCACCCAGGCGCGGGTCAATGATGAGCTGAAAGCCCTGGCAGAGCGTGCCGATGGGCTGAAAAAAAGGCTGGCTGAGGTGGAGGCAGAGCGCGCCTCTCTGGCGGCCCCTGTGGACAAGTCGGCCCTGGATCTCTATGCGCGTATTTTTGCTAAAAAAGGGGACCAGGCTGTCTCTGCACTCGAAAATGGCATCTGCGGCGGCTGCCACATGAAAGTCGTCTCTGGCACGATCCAGGCTGCACGTTCAGGAGAGGTGCTGGCGCAGTGCGATAGCTGCGGGCGCATCCTTTACTTGGTGGAGTGATCCTCTTTTGCCCGGCGCTGATGTTCAGCAAAGGCTTGGCGTGCCTCTGTCGCACGGCCGGATTTTTTGAGAGAGTAGGCCAGATTTTTCCATGCCTGTGGATGGTTGGGGCGCAGGCGCACCGTGTTGCGGTAGGCTTTGGCGGCTTCGCCGGGGGCGTTCGCACGGTCCAGGAGCAATCCCTGGTAGTACCACGCCTCGGCGTTGCTAGGGTCTAGCTTTAGGCTGCGTGAGATGGCTGTTTGCGCCCCCTCGTAGTCGCGGAGCCGCCCACGCACATAGGCACTGAGGTACCAGGCTTGGGCATGGCCTGGCGCGAGGAGCATGACACGCCGCAGGGAGTCATCCGCACTTCCAAGGTCACCCGCCCGGACTTGGCGTCCCGCGAGCAAAAGCCAGGCTAGAGCATCATCAGGGCGCTGCTCCACGGCCAGCTCTAGTGCTTCACGGTCCTCTGTGTCATGAGTAGGCGTTTTTCCAGACTGGCGTAATTTGTCAAAGGCTAGCTGGTGCCAGTAGAGACCGGACTGGGGGTCCAGCGCCACGGCTTTCCGCTGGCAGTTCACGGCCTCGTCTGCCGCGCCTAGGTGGGTAGCGGTCAGCCCGAGCAGCGCCCAGCATTCTGCACTGCGTGGGTATTTTTTTGTCAGATTGATAAGCTGACGTAGGGCTGGCTCCAGGCGCTTTTCTTGGAGGGTCTGAAAGGCACGCTGAAAGGCTGCATCCTGGGCTACTTGGCGCAGACGCGGCTGCCTGGGCAGGGCAGTCAATGCCTGTAGCGGGGCGCGTTGCTGCCGGATGTGCTGAGCGGCGGCATCACAGGGAAGGGCAAAGTTCATCCAATTTTTCAGCGGCACCTTCATCCCGACGATGGCGATGACGCGGCCTTTATCATCAAAGACCGGGGAGCCTACAGCGCCGGGTGAATCTTGCCCACGCACATTGAGCCAGCCAAGGCCAGTCAGGGAAGTATCTGCCTGCACGGTGGCATCTGCCAGCACGAGGCCGCGTTTTTCAGACACCGCCAGGACATGACAGGGCTGAGCATCGAGAAAACGCCCGCCTGGGGCCAGCTCGGCAGGAGTCGTCTCGCGCCGCTCGCTCTGGAGCAGCGTGACCCCAGTTGCTAGATCGGCGTGGTAAAAGCCGGTGATGCGGTGGTTCCCACCATCGGCACCGGTGGCGGTGATGTAGTCAATCTTCTCAGCAATCTCAGGATGCACCAGCCCCGTGTCCGTCAGGATCACCCCATCTGGTGAGACGTAGCAGCCTACCCCGATGGCAAGCTGGCTGCCATGCGCATCCCACACGCGCAGGCTCACCACCCCCTGCACAATCTTCATCCCAAGAGCACGCAGGCGCTCTTCCTCAGCCGTGGGCGGGCGTGTAGGCTTCACATCCTCTTCTGGGAGCAGCGGCAGCAGAGGCGGTAGCAGATCTGCGCCCGGATCGGCGACGAGGGGCAGGGGTTTGCCGGATTGCTGGAAGAGCAGCAGCGGATTTTCATAACCTGCGGCATCCACGGCGCTGCCAGGATCCTCAGGCAAGAGTAGCTCTCCCCCAGGAGGGCTGGCAGGCACAGGCGGATCCTGCCTGCGGGAGATGGGATCGAGCACGCCGGGCGGCAGTGGCTTTTCTGCCGCCCCTTGCGCAAGCAGCAGCATCGGCAGAAAGGTTGTGAGGAAAAGGAGTGGCAGGCACAGGCGCATGACCAAAGAAAAGGGATTGTGACTGCTTTGTGACATGCTGCGGCGCTTTCGTTGTGACGAAATCTTCACATCGAAGCCATTTCTGCCCATGCAGGCATGATCTACAAAGGCTGAAATCCCTCTCCCATGCGCGCCACTCTCGCCATCCTCATCGGCCTATCGGTTCCCCTGATCTCTCTGGCCGCCGACCTTGAGCTGAAATCTCTGGGGACGGCCAAGGAAGATACCTCCACAAAGCGCAAATTTGGACCCTATGTGGGCGTCTCCATGGGCGCGACCACAGGGCAGGAGGGAACCGCGAGGATCGGACGCTTCAAATCTGCGATCAACGATGACGATGGTGCTGCCTTATTTAGTATGGAAGTAGGCAAAAGCTGGCGCATGAGGCGCATTCCCCTCATGTTCTCTCTGGATGCTGAGGGAACCTTTACCGCCACCTCAGTCAGCGGTGAAGTCCGTGGCGCGACCGCTCCCGGAGATGTGCGCTTTTATGAGGCAGACATGAATTCGCTCTTCTTCACCCTCAACGGCACCTTTGCCCTAGATCTCTGGCGCTACCGCGCGCGGATCGGACCTGTGCTTGCAGGCTTTCGCCCCTACATTGGCGGTGGCTTTGGTGGGGGCCAAGTTTGGTTCAGGAACCCCCAAGCGATCTCCGTCAGCCAGGCTGGCGGCGGCAATACATCTGCCACAGAAACCCCCTTCAATATTGATGAATTTATCAACACCTGGAACTGGTACGCCGGCTTGGAGTGGAGCTGGAAAGATCAATACTCCCTCTTCGCTGAATACCGCATGTCCACCCTTGGAGACCTGGACGAGCTCCGCGGCTTTGAGACCAGTGGCTACCTCATTGGCTTTCGGTATCGCTACTAATCTGGTGCATCCTTTCCATCCTCAAGATCCTTCAACGCCTCCCGACTCATGCTCCGTGCCTCGCTCCTCCTGATCGCCACCGCCGCAACACTCGGCCTAGTTTCCTGCAAGACGGTCACCACTGCCCGTACAACATTTCCAAACACCCCCGTAGCCTGGCAGCTCGTCAGCGAAATGGTGGATGAGGAGACCCTGGACCACACGGTGCGCTTTCGCAACATAGGCAGCCAGGTCATCAGCTTTGACTACACCATCGCCGATGAGCCCGGTGTGCCCCACACGGATGCCGAAGGCCCCAACTCTGGCCTCGTGGAAAACCTCTACCCAGGGGCAGAAGCCAGCGTGAAAAATCCGGTCAAGAAAAATCGCGGCACCTATGTGGTGCTCGGCAGAGTCACCTACGGCAAAAAAGACAGCAGCACCCTCGCAAAGATGTACAAACCCTCCGCAGCGAAAGCAGCGGCGAACACAGCCGCCACCGTCGGTGCTAGCCTGCCATTGCTAGAGCCCGTCACCCCCCCGGTGCCGTGATTCTGCATGTCACAGAGAACAAAAAGCACCTGCTTGCTCATCGCCGCCCTAGTCATCATGGGCGGCGATTCCATATCGGCGGCCGATGATGCGGATGCCATGCGCCTCTACCAGCGTGGCATCACCCTGCTCGCTGAGGGAGAGCCCGAAGAAGCGCTTGAGCGCTTCAACACCATCGCCAAGCGCCATCGAGGCAGCACAGTCTGCGCCCAGGCGCTCTGGGAGATCTACCGCATTCAAGAACACCTCGGGAATGACGAAGGTGCCTTCGAGGCGCTCAATCGTCTAACCACCGAGCAACCAGGCCACTTTGAAAAAGCTCAAGAGACCCAGCTCAAACTCGTCCGTAGGCTCATCGGCAAGCATCACGAAGCCAGGCCCACACTGGAAGAAAAAAAGCGCCCTCCCACCGCTGCACAGCCTGAGATCCTGCTGGCCATGCTCAAAGCCATCATCAAAAGCGGACCCCGCAGTGAGGCTGGTATCCAAGCCCAGTTCCTCTGCGGTCTAGTGCATGACCGGGCAGGCCAAAAGCGAGAGGCCGTCGCCACCTACGAGGATTTTGCTGAAGACTTCCCCCAACATGAACTTGCAGACGATGCCGCCTACCAAGTGGCCGACATTCCCTACAGGCAATGGCGGCTCATGCGCGGTGACTCACCCCATCAGCGCGAGGCCGCCGCCGTCGGCCTCGCCTGGTTTCTCGCGCGTTTCCCAGAGTCTGACAAAGCCGCCCAGGCCCGTGCCTGCCTAGCCGAAGTGCGCGCAGCCGAACGTCGTGAGCTTGTCGCTTTAGCCCGATTCTACGATCAAAAAGGCAAGCCCAAGGCCGCTGCGGTCTATTACCAACAGCTCGGAGAAAAGTTCCCAGACGAAGTCGCCGCAGATGAGGCCCTTGCCGCACGCGTGCGTGCAGCCCTATCGACCCAAGACAGCGCCACCGAAGTAGGCCCAAACCGCCCCAAGTGAGCTATCAAAAGTCAGCACGGTGCGGTAAAAACCAAGCCCAACGAGAATGTCCCCAAGGGACCGAAACCCACCTCCCGTGCACAAAATTGATTTCGTTCTGCACAGCCTAGGTTGTCATCACCTATGCCTCAGACCGCCACGACTCGTCATAAAAGATTGATAATCAACGTGGCGGACAGAGAGGGATTCGAACCCTCGGAACGTTTTACCGTTCACACGCT
>JAIWOJ010000100.1 GCA_020216965.1 Prosthecobacter sp. | reverse complement strand
GAAGGGAGCCTGCTACGTCCATGTGGAGTTCACTCGCGATAGCATCCAAGCGATCAAGGACGAACACCCCGACGCGCAAGTCGTCGCTCACCCAGAATGCACCTTTGCCGTGCGGATGCTGGCGGACGAGGTCTGCTCCACGGAAAAAATGGTCGGCTACTGCCGGGACCATCCCGCTAGCACCTTCATCATCGTCACTGAAAGCGGCATGCTGCATCGCCTACAGCGCGAGGTGCCAGGGAAAAAGTTCATCCCCGGCCCTACCGGCCACTGCGCCTGCGCAGACTGCCGCTATATGAAGCTAAATACCCTGCAAAAACTGCACGATGCGCTGCGCGACCTGACCCCTCAGGTCAACATGCCAGAAGACATCCGCGTCCGTGCTGAAAAGCCCATCCTCAGGATGCTAGAGCTGAGCAAGTAGGCAACCCCAGCCCAAAAAACGACCGCCGCCGCCCGGCAGATGCGGGCGGCGGCGGTGTGGTTATCACGCGCTTGGCGTGGTCTTACTTGGCCTCCTTGCAGCAGTCTTTGCCACAGGTTTTGCCAGCCTCTTTGCAGCAGGCAGCGCAGGACTTGCCTTTGTCAGCACAGCACTTTTTGCAGGCATCACCGGCAAAGGCGGCAGTGCTCAGAGCAGCGAGGGTGAGGATGGACAGGATTGTTTTCATAGATATTCGATTTTGAAGGTTTTGAATGGGTTTGTTTCGTGGACATGGCAGTCCATGCAGCCGAGATCTGCCGGGCGGTGCGTGGGAGACGCCGGGGCTATCACACCGGGCTGCCCGGTGGCTCATGCAGCGCGTCACGCGCATGATTCAGCCCACTGGCTTCAGAGCAGCAGCGCACAGTGGCGCTGAAACAACGGCACGGCCTCCGCCATGGGCGGGGCGTGGGCGTTGGGAAAACCGTAGGCCGAAATCCATCGCATCACCTCATGCCAAGCCCCATCCCAAGTCACCGGCCAGGCCGTCACAGGCAGTTCCAGAAGCTTGACCTTAGGGGCCGAGACGCTGCTCGGCAGGGGCTGGCGCAGCAGCGTGTCCTCACAGCAGGCACAATGGCGATCCGGCTGTGACTCCGAGTGAAGGGGTGGCACTTCGCCCGGCTCCAAAAATTGATGACAGCCCATGCAGGCCTCTTCGGCTCCGGCGGCCTGCATCATGCCCGTCCAGCAGCACAAATGCAGCGGCACCGCCATTAGCATGGCGAGCATGGACTGCACGAGGGACTTCAAATTCACGCACAGTGAGAAACGAACCCACCCCAGCCTGTTCAAGGAAAAATTCACCTCCGACATGCCTAAATTGCCTTTCACGCCTCCGATCTTGCTCAGGGTGCGTTCTTTGCCTGCCATGCCTACACATCCTGAAACCGGTCAAACTGCTCCTGACTTCACCGCCCCTGTCATCGGTGGAGATTACCCCAGCCCTACCGACCTCACCCTGTCCTCCCTGCGCGGCCAGACCGTGGTGCTCTATTTTTACCCCAAGGATGATACCCCTGGCTGCACCAAGCAGGCTTGTGCTCTGCGCGATGGCTGGGCACAGATCAAAAAGAAGGCCCGCGTTTTCGGCGTCAGCACCGATTCGGTGAAGAGCCATGAAAAATTCATCAAGAAACACGATCTACCCTTCCCCCTCATCAGCGATGAAAAGCAGGAGATCGTGACTGCCTACGGCGTGTGGGTGGAGAAAAGCATGTATGGCAAAAAATACATGGGCACCGAGCGCACCACCGTCATCATCAGCCCAGACGGAAAAGTGAAAAAAGTGCTGCCCAAGGTAAAGCCAGAGGAGCACTTCGACCTCGTGATGGCTGAACTCTGAACCACCGCAAGCAAAGAGAAGAGCCCGTTTGCCGACAATCCATCACGGTCGTTCGCGTTTTAAGCAGACCTCCGTGAACATGAAGTCTCTCGCCCGCCTCCACCTCCTCCTGGGCCTGCTCGGCGTAGCTGCCCTGCCTGGCAGGCAGCCTAACATCATCCTGATCTATGTGGACAATCTGGGCCATGGCGATCTGGGCTGCACGGGCTCAAAACGGCACCGCACCCCCCATGTGGACCGGCTGGCGCAGGAGGGCAGTCGCTTCACCAGCTTTTATGTCGCCAGCGGCGTCTGCACGCCCAGCCGCGCGGCATTGATGACGGGGTGCTATCCCCGGCGCGTCGGCCTGCATGTCAGTGCCACTGGCGGCGCGGTGCTCCAGCCCGTGGCCGCGCGTGGTCTGCACCCAGATGAGGTCACCCTAGCAGAGGTGCTGAAATCCGCCGGTTACGCCACTGCCTGCATCGGCAAATGGCACCTCGGCGACCAACCGGCATTTCTGCCCACACGGCAGGGCTTCGATGCATTCTACGGCATCCCTTACAGCGATGACATGACGCGCGACAAACGCCCAGATGCCTGGCCCGAGCTACCTCTCATGCGCGGCGAAAAGGTCATCGAGGCACCCGCTGACCGCGATACCCTGGTGCAGCGCTGCACGCAGGAGGCGCTGCATTTCATCCAGGCACAGCAGGCCAGCCCCTTCTTCCTCTACCTGCCGCACACCATGCCTGGCTCCACCCCGCACCCTTTTTCCAGCGCTGCCTTTCGCGGTAAAAGCGCCAACGGCAGCTACGGGGACGCCGTCGAGGAACTGGACTGGAGCACCGGTGAAATCCTCAACACCCTGGACCGTCTCGGCATCGCCCAGCACACCCTCATCATTTGGACCTCAGACAACGGCGCGCCGCGGCGCAGCCCGCCCCAGGGCAGCAATGCCCCCTACCGTGGCTGGGGCTATGACACCTCCGAAGGCGCGATGCGCATGCCCTGCCTGATGCGCTGGCCCGGCGTCATCCCCGCAGGTCAGGTCAATGACGCACTCTGCACCACCCTGGACCTCCTGCCTACCCTCGCTGCCCTGGCCGGAGCCACCTTGCCAGAAAGGGAGATCGACGGGCATGACATCCGTCCCATCCTGCGTGGCGAGACCGCTGACCGCTCCCCCTGGGACGAGAAAGGCTTCTGCTTCTACCGCATGGGCCAGATGCAGGCCGTGCGCGCTGGGGATTGGAAGCTCTACCTGCCCCTGACCCACGCCCTCCAGGACCTGCGCGGGCGCTCCGGCCCCGTGCCGCTAGCGCTCTACGATGTGCGCCATGATCCGGGCGAGCAGCACGAGGTCTCCGCCCAGCACCCCGCCATCGTCGAGCGCCTCACCCGCCTCGCCCAGCAGACCGCCGAGCGCATCGGCAACGAAGACCACCCCGGCCCTGGCCAGCGTCCCGCAGGCCATGTCGAAAACCCCGCGCCCCTTTTGCCCTGAGCATAGCTTCGCCTCATCAAAGCATCCTGAAACCTGATCCACCTGCCATCACCTCCGCACCACCACGGGCAGGGCTTTTTCCAGCGCGGCGAGGATGCGGTTATGCGTGGCATCGACTTCGGCGGTTTCTAGGGTTTTGTCTGGGGCGCGGTAGGTGAGGGTCCAGGCCAGGGATTTGCGGTCGGCGGGGAGTTTGGTGCCGGTGGGGTCCGTGAAGACGTCAAAGAGGGCGGTGCTGATGAGCAGTGGCTCTTTGATGCTGGCGAAGAAGGCGGCGACTTTGGCATTGGGCACGTCGGCGGGCAGCTCAAAGGCGACATCGCGGCTCATGCCGGGGAAGCGGGGGAGGTCGGTGAACTTGGCGGGGCCGGTGCTGCCTTGGCGTAGGGCGCTGAGGAGGAGTTCGCAGACATAGACGGGATCGCGGGCATCTAGGGCACGGGCGCGGGCGGGGTGAAGCTGGGCGATCCAGCCGAGCACGCGGTTGCCGGCTTTTAGCTCGCTGTGCAGGAGGAAGGTGCCGTTGTCTTTGAGAGGCTTGATTTCCAGGCTGCTGATGCCGGGCAGGCTTTCCACCAAGCCGCGCAGATCAAAGATATCGGCAGCTTTGGGCAGGCGGGCGTGCCAAGAGCTGGGTGAGACAGGGCCGCTGAGCAGGATGGCGAGGCGTTCTTCTTCACGCACCATGCCGTTGGGCATTTTCAGGAAGACGCGGCCGATCTCGAACAGCCGGAGGCGGTCGGCACCCTGGCGGATGTTCAGTGCGGCGCTGGCGAGCAGGCCGGGGACGATGCTGGGGCGCAGGGTGGTGTGGTCTTCACTGAGCGGGTTTTTTAGCGCGGCGAGATTGCCCGTGGGGTTGCCGAGCGCGTCGCTCGTCTGGGCGGTGGAGATGAGGCGGAGGGTCTGCGCTTCGTGAAAGCCGCGATGCACGAGCGCCTGGCGGAGCTGCATGGCGTGATCGTAAATTTTGTCGGTGCCGTCGCCTTGGGCGAAGGTGGCGGTGAACTTCGCAGGCACGCGGTCGAGCCCGATGACGCGGGCGACTTCCTCGACAAGATCGACGCTGCGCAGGAGGTCGAGGCGGTAGCTGGGGATGGTCCAGGCGGTGCCGTTTGGGGTCAAACCGAGCTTGGTGAGGATGGCGTGGGCTTCTTCGATCTGGAAGCCATCAATGCCAAGGAGGCTTAAAGCGCGCTTTTCATCGAAAACGATGTCGCTGACGAGCTGCGGGGCTGCACCGGCGACTTTGAGTTCGGGCTCGGCTGTGCCACCGGCGAGTTCGAGGATGAGTTTGACGGCGAGGTCGCTGCCACCGTGGACCTGATGCGGGTCGATACCGCGCTCAAAGCGGTAGCTGGAGTCGGAATGCAGCGTGAGTCGGCGGGCGGTGCGGCGGACGGTGCTGGGAGTGAAGTAGGCGGCCTCCAGCAGGATGTTGGTGGTGCCTTCGACGACGCCGGTTTCTTTCCCACCCATGACGCCAGCGATGGCGACGGGGCGGGTGCTGTCGGCAATGACGAGGTCTTCGGTGAGCAGGGCGTATTCTTGGCCGTCGAGCGCGAGGATTTTTTCGCCTTCCTCGGCGCGGCGGACGGTGATGCCGCCGTGGAGCTTATCGAGGTCAAAGGCGTGCAGGGGCTGGCCCATTTCCATCAGCACATAGTTGGTGATATCGACGATGTTGTTGATGGGGCGGAGGCCGATGCTTTCGAGGCGGGCTTTGAGCCAAGCGGGGCTGGGGCCGACTTTGACGCCTTTGATGACGCGGGCGGTGTAGTAGGGGCAGCCGTCGGTGGCTTCGAGCGTGACTTCGTCGGCCTTGGCGGCGCGGGTTTGTGAAGTCGCTTTCGCGTGGTCGCGTTCGCCTTTGAGGGGGATGCCGGTGAGGGCGGAGAGTTCGCGGGCGAGGCCGAGGTGGCTGAGGAGATCGGAGCGATTCGGGGTGATTTCGAGGTCGAAGAGCGTGTCGCTTTCGACGATCTGGTTGATGGGCCTGCCGACGGGCAGGCTGCTGTCGAGAATCCACAAGCCGCCGGTGTCCTCACCGATGCCGAGTTCCTTGGCGGAGCACATCATGCCCAGGCTGTCCACACCGCGGAGCTTGCCTTCTTTGATCTCAAAACCGCCGGGTAAAACGGCACCCGGCAGGGCCAGGGGGACTTTGTCGCCCGCTTTGAAGTTCTTGGCACCGCAAACGATCTGGCGCGGGCTGCCGCTGCCGTCATCGACCTGGCAGACGCTGAGTTTGTCGGCATTTGGATGCTGCTGGAAGGATTGGATTTGAGCGACAATGACCTTGTCAGAGGCGACGCCTTTTTGCTCAATGCCTTCCACCTCAATGCCCGCGAAGGTCAGGAGGTCGGAGAGCTGGGGCGTGGTGTAAGCACTGAGGTCAAGATGGGTCTGGAGCCAGTTGAGGGAGACTTGCATGGGTGTGTTGGCGAAAAATTTTTTACAGGATTAACAGGAGGACAGGATGGACAGGATTTTTGTTTTCCTTTTGGATTAGTGGAGGTCGATGGGTTCGACGTCTTTGGCAGCTCGGGGGCGATAGAGGCGGTATTTGTGGCGGATTCCGAGGCTGGGTGATCCTAAATTCAGAATGAGGCCATCGTCGATGTTGGTGGCAGTGAGATAGTTCACGGTTTGGGCTTCGTGAGACTTCAGGATGGCCTCGCAGGATTTGAGTTCGATGAGGAGACGCTGGTCGATCAGGAGGAGGATCATGTCGGCCTCGAATTTGCCGACCAGCTTGCCTTTGTAGAAGACATCGATAGGCACTTTGGACTCGAAGTCGATGCCTGCTGCTGCCAACTCGATTTCCAGGCAGCAGTGATAAACTGACTCATTGAACCCAGGCCCCAACGTGCGATGGATCTCCATGGCTATTCCAATGACAGCCTGGGTGAGTTCCTGCATGGTCATAAGCCAAAAGTCAAAATCCTGTATCAACGGGTGCCCCAGTCCTCAAAACTGCTGCAAAAACCTCACATCATTCTCAATGAGGTGGCGGATGTCGGAGATGCCGTGGAGGATCATGGCGAGGCGGTCGAGGCCCATGCCGAAGGCGAATCCAGTCACCTGTTCAGGGTCAAACAAAGCATCACCGCGTGTCTTTGAGACGGCGGCGAAGACGGCGGGATCGACCATGCCGCAGCCGGCGATTTCGATCCAGCGGGCTTCTTTGCCTTTGGCTTCCAGCTTCACGTCGATCTCAAAGCTGGGCTCGGTGAAGGGGAAGAAGTGCGGGCGGAAGCGCACGGCGGTATTGGGGCCGAAGACTTCGCGGAAGAAGAACTCTAGCGTGCCTTTGAGGTCGGCCAGCGATACGTTTTTGTCCACGTAGAGCGCCTCGATCTGATTGAAAACGCTGAGGTGGGTGGCGTCGATCTCATCACGGCGATAGGCGGCACCTGGTGCGATGATGCGGACGGGCAGGGTTTTCACCGTCTCCATGGTGCGGATCTGCACGCTGGAGGTGTGGGTGCGCAGCAGTTTGCCATCGGGCATGTAAAAGGTGTCGCTCTCATTGCGGGCGGGGTGGTCGGCGGGCGTGTTCAGCGCATCGAAGCAATGCCACTCCGTCTCGACTTCGGGACCATCAGCCAGCGTGAAGCCCATGCGGCGCAGGGTGCGCACGGCGAGATCGCGGATTTGGGTGAGCGGATGCAGCGTGCCCACCCCGGCTCCAGGGCGGCCCGGCAGGGTGAGATCGATGCCCGCCACAGCCTGGGCATCTTTGGCGGCCTGCAGGGCTTCTTTGCGGGTGCTGAGGCCGTCAGTGATGGCATCGCGGACTTCGTTGAGCTTGGCACCGACCTCTTTCTTTTGCTCCACAGGCACATCGCGCATTCCGGCGCTGAGGGCGGTGAGCTTCCCTTTTTTGCCCAGGTAGTCGATGCGGAAGGCTTCGAGCGCGGCTTCATCCGTCAGTGTTTCGAGTGCGGCCAGGGCTTGGGATTTGAGGGAGTCGAGTTCAGTGAGCATGG
>JAIWOJ010000099.1 GCA_020216965.1 Prosthecobacter sp. | reverse complement strand
GTGAGGAATTTGAGACTCTGGTGGAGATGCGTGAGGAACAGGGGCTGCTGGACATGGCAGAGGCAAGCATCATCCAAGAAGCGCTCGACCTGGAAAAGCTAAGCGTTCGTGACTGCATGGTGCCGCGCGTGGACCTAGCGCTTCTCAGTGCTGAGACTGCGCCCGACCATGCTACTCTGGTGTTAGATCGCTCCCCCGGACGCTATGTCGTGGTCCATGGGGAGACCCCAGATGCCGTGGTGGGAATCATTGATACACAAGCGTGGCGGCTGGCTGGCCGACCACCGTGGCAGCAGATGCTGCGACATGTCCCGTTTGTGCCAGAGACCATGCCCGTGCTGGACGCGCTTGAAAAGTACCTCAAGCACAGCCCTGAGCCTGTGCTGATTCTGGATGAATACGGAGGCCTGGAAGGTATGCTCAGCCAGGAAGAAATTGCCGACTGGCTACTCTATGAAGCCGCGCCATGGCAAGGAGAGGCCGGAGAAATCCGTGACCTAGGCAATGGGCGTTTTCTTGTCGATGGAGGAGCCAGGGTGGAGGACGTTGCAGCAGAGACGGGTCTTAAGCTACCAACAGGTGGTATTGACACCATCGGCGGATACGTTCTCACCCAACTGGGGCACGCCCCCAAAGCGGGCGAGCGGATCCAAATCCCAGGGGCTGATCTCAAAGTGCGCCGCTGCGTGCGAGCACGCATCCAGCAACTGGACTTGCGACTACACGCTCCAAATACCCAGGCCAGCCCACTGCGGGAAACCGTGACTGATGACCACGAATGATCTACCTACTGCTAACCATCCTGCTTGTGCTTTCCTTTGCCTTATCGGGACTGGAAAGCGCGATCCTGGCCGTCAGCCGCGTGCGTGTGCGCCATGCCGCTGACGCGGGTGATAGACGAGCCGCAGGCATCCTTGTTCTTGTGGAGGACCGGGACGCGCTCCTGGGTGCCATCACGGTGGCTAACCATATCGCAAATCTCTGCGCTTTCATCATCCTTACCTGGAAGATCATCCATGTTTCCGATGCTTGGGGCTACCTTTTCTCTTTCCTCATCGCTTTGCCGATCTTTCTCATCGGACTGGAAATTCTGCCCAAGAAACTATTCCGCCGTTACCCCTTCCGAGCCATCCGCAGCTTAGCCCCCTTGCTGCATGGTGTGGGCATCCTACGTCCTCTCTTCCGACTGACAGTGCGCCCAGCAGCGGTATCTCCTGGCATTGTCCATAACCAGGGCGAAGATTCCAAGGGACGCGAAGACATTCGTGAACAGGCAAACGCCCTGCAGCGCATGGGGATGATGGCCCCAGGCGCGGCGCGACTGGTGGAGTGCGCGCTGGCCTATCGCCGCCGCCGTGCTGCTGACCTGATGCGTCCACTCAATACCACCGTCGCCCTAGCGCCAGAGATGCCTCTGGCCACAGCGATGATTTTTGCCCGTGAACGCCGCGCTGCCGCCCTGCCAGTGATCGGTGAAAAAGGGGCTTTCATAGGCATTATCGACCTAGCGAGCCTGCCAAGTCACTTGCCTGCAGACCGCTTGGTGCGGCAGCACATGCGTTCACTAGACAGTGTCTCAGCCAGCGATAGCGCCATGCAAGCGCTTCAGCACTTGCGCAAGCGTGGACGTTCACTCTGCCTCGTGATGGGCACGGATGGAAATCCGGCTGGCATTTTGCATGAAGAGGATCTTCTTCGCGGGCTACTTGGGGCAGATGTAGCCTCAGTGGATGCCTAGCACCTGCTTTAGCACCTCAAGGCAGCGCTGATTTTGCGGCATCGTGCCGATGCTGATGCGCACCCATTCAGGCAGCTTGTAGGCGGCCATGGCGCGGACGATGACGCCCTTGTCCATCATGGCTTTGAAGACCGCATTGCCATCCCCGACCTTCACAAGCACAAAGTTTGCATAGCTCGGGATGTATTCGAGGCCCATCTCGCTAAACTGGGTTTGAAGATAGGCGCGGCCTTCATCCGTGATGCGCTTGGTTTTCTGCTGGTGCTCCTCGTCGAGCAGTCCGGCGAGAGCGCCTGCCTGCGCGATTGAGTTGAGATTAAAGGGCTGCCGCGTGCGCTGGAGCACGTCGATCAGTTCCTTGTTTGCCACACCGTAGCCCACGCGCGTGCCGGCCAGGCCCTGGATCTTTGAGAAAGTGCGTAGCACGACCACATTGCGGCCCTGGCGGACGTATTTGAGCGTATCCGGTGGGTTGTCGAGGAACTCATAATAAGCCTCGTCAAAAACCACAACGACATGCTCAGGCACCTTGTCCATAAAGCGGTCGATCTGCTCCTGCGTCACGAGCGTGCCGGTGGGGTTGTTGGGATTGGCAATGAAGACCTCCTTGGTTCTGGGGGTGATGGCTGCGGCCATGGCGTCAAGATCATGCACATAGCCAGGGTCGGGAACTTCAATGGTGTCCGCGCCAAAAACCTTCGCCATGAGCTTGTAAACTAGGAAAGCGTGCTCCGCAGTGACGATGTTATCGCCAGGCTTCAGGAAGGCGTGGCCGATAAACTCGATCACCTCGTTTGAGCCACAGCCCATGATGAAGTTGCCCATTTCCAGGCCGAACTTCTCCGCGAGGGCATTGCGCAGCTTCCAGGATGCACCATCGGGGTAGATGTGAACCTCTTCGACGGCCCTTTTCATGGCCTCCACCGCCTTTGGAGAGGGGCCCAGGGGATTTTCATTGGAGGCCAGCTTGATGATATCTTCCGGCCTCAGACCGCGCTCACGCGCCACGTCCTCAATGGGCTTTCCAGGTTCGTAGGCGACGAGGTCTTTGAGCTGTGGGTTGGCGTAATTCCAGATAGACATGCGGTCAGGGGGTGAGGCGAGTTTCTCCATGGCAGGATTTGCTACGCCCGCAAGCGGCCTGACGGCACTTTTCCCATCAAGTCAGGTCAGTCAGCGCGTTTTTTGGCCCATGCCATCCCTCACCACGCCGGAAGGCCGTGCCGCCCTCCATACCCTGTATCGCCAGACCCTTCTTGACGATGTCATTCCGTTTTGGCTGCAGCATGGTATGGACCGTGTGCATGACGGCATCCTTACCTGCCTAGACCGTGATGGCAGCCTGATTGATACGGACAAAAGCATTTGGTTCCAGGGCCGCGCGGGCTGGATCTTTGCCACGCTTTTCAATACTGTGGAAAAACGGCCTGAATACCTTGATGCGGCTGGCTCCTGCATCGCCTTCCTGGACAAGCACGGCTACTCCACGGATGGAAAGCTCTTCTTCACCGTCACGCGCGAGGGCCGCCCGTTGCGCATGAGACGCTATGTCTATAGCGAAGCGTTTGCCGCCATCTCCCATGCCGCCTATGCCAGAGCTACGGGCGACGAGCATTATCGAGAAAAGGCGCTCGGCGACTTTTCCTCCTACCTCCAGCATTCCTTTGAGCCCGGCCTGATGACACCGAAGGTCAACCAAGAGACCCGCCCGATGATGGGCCTAGCCCCGCTGATGATCGGCATCGTCACAGCTCAAGAGCTGCGCGCAAACCTCGGCCACATTGTTGTGAATGGCCATACCGCCACGGAGTGGATTGACCGCTTCATCTTTGAAATCAGCCGCCATTTCTGGAAGCCGGACCTGCAGGTGCTGATGGAGACTGTGGCTCCTGACGGTGGCGTCATCGATCATGCCGAAGGTCGTCTGCTCAATCCTGGACACGCGATCGAATGCGCATGGTTTATCCTACACGAGGCCAAGCTTAGGAGTGAAAAGAGCTATCGCCAGCTTGGTCTGCAAATCCTGGACGCCATGTGGGCACGAGGCTGGGATGAGGAATGCGGCGGCCTCTTTTACTATCGTGACGTGAACCACCGCCCTGTGCTGGAATACTGGCAGGACATGAAGTTCTGGTGGCCACATTGCGAGGCCATCATCGCGGCCGCACTGGCCTATGATATGACCCAGGAGGCACGCTACGCCGCTATGCACGCCCAGGCGCATGAGTGGAGCTTCCGCCACTTTGCTGATCCCGAGCATGGCGAATGGTTCGGCTGGCTGCATCGTGATGGAAAAATTTCCCAGCCTGCCAAAGGCAGCCTCTTCAAAGGCCCCTTCCACTTACCCAGAATGCTATGGTATCTCCAGGAGCTTCTGCCCGCCATTCATCCAGCAGGGTGAGAGCACGGTGGAAAAAAACAAAGCCACAAAGGCAATTCGCAGTTGCAAGCCTGCCAAGCCTTCGCATGGTAGCTATACAACAAAAACGCGGGATAGAGCAGCCCGGTAGCTCGTCAGGCTCATAACCTGGAGGTCGTTGGTTCAAATCCAACTCCCGCTACCAATTTCATGACCCTTGCAGGTTATCGCCCTGCAAGGGTTTTTTCTTGGGGTCATCGCCGTCTTGCGCAGCGCCCCAGCGCAGCTTAGAAAAAGCAGGCCACCTTCTCATGAGCTTTGCCAATCCAGCCGCTTTGTGGTGCCTCTTGGCTCTACCTGCCGTGTTGGCAGTGCATTTCTTGCAAAAACGCGGCCGCAGGCAGGTCGTGACCACGCTCTTTTTGCTAGAGGCACTGCGGCGTCAACCTGCTGCTGGCCGACGCCTTGAGCGCCTGCGCGGCTCCATTCCTCTGTGGATGCAGTTGCTGATGGTGCTGATCCTGACCTGGCTGCTGGCCTCTCCGCGATGGCTGAGGCAGGACGCTGTGCTGCGGCTAGCCTTCGTGCTTGATGCTTCCGCTTCGATGTCAGCCTTCCGCGCTGAAGCAGAGACTGCGGTGACAAATGTGCTGCGCTCCTTGCCCGAAACAAATCGCGCAGAGTTGGTGCTGCTGAGTTCTGACCCCGCCCAGCCTGCCCTTTACCACGGCGGGTCGATCTCAGAGCTGCTCTCCAGCCTACCTGGCTGGCAGCCTCTGCTGGGGGTGCACGATTTTTCACCCGCCCTACGCACAGCACGCTCTCTGGTAGGCGCGCGTGGTGCCGTGGTGCTGGTGACCGATCATACCTCGGCAGAAGTCATGCCCCAGGGGGCAGAAAGGCTATCTGTAGGGCATGAAAAGGCCAATGTAGGCTGGTCAGGGGCCACTGTAGAGGATGCGGATGGGCAGCCACGCTGGCGTGCCTTGATGCGCAACTATGGGCGCACCCCTCAGACGCGTGAATGGCGCGTGGAGGCTCCCGGTGGCACCACCGCCTCTCCCTGGACGCAGACCACACTAGGCCCTGGGGAAACGCGCGCCATGAGCGGCCTTTTCCCGCCGCAGGTAGAAGAGCTCGTGCTGCGCCTCCAGTCCGATGCACTGCCTCTAGATGATGCGCTGCCGCTCCTGATCCCACATCCAAAAATACTGGCTCTGCACCTGCCTATGCCTCAAACCTCTGACGGCAGTGCTGAACTTCGCGATCTGTTGAAAAAGCTGCCCAGCCTCCGGCCTGCATCCCACCCAGCTCAGGCGGACGTGCGCGGCCTCGTCTGGCCCCCAAGCATTGCTCTGGAACCAGGGCAAAATGCAGTGGCCTTTGCCTCTCCCCCGAAAGGGGAGCAAGTCGCTTGGCTGCGAGGACAGATCGTAGCCGAAGCGCACCCCCTGGTGGAGGGACTCAACTGGCAATCTCTCTTGGCTGCAGAAGGCATGGTGATCCCACACCGCGCGGATGCCCAAGTGCTGCTCTGGCAGGGCACGCGCCCGCTCATCAGCCTACTGCGCACCTCAGCGGGCGCGCAGCATCTCTTTTGCCACTTCGATCTTGTGCGTGGGAATGCCCTGAAACTACCCGCCACGGCGATCTTGCTGCATCGCTTTCTTAGCACAGTGCGTCAGGAAAAAATTGCGCTTGAGTCGGCGAACTTTGATACCGGCCAGCGCCTGCGTCTTGGCTGTGCCACGGCTCAGGATGCAGCACCGCTCGTTCTCTCCGCGCGTGATGGGGGAGGCACCACCGCTGTGCCTGCTGCGCAGGCCCATCTTTTGCGTGCCCCTGCTTCCCCTGGGTTTTTCCAGGTCAGCCAGGGAGATCAGATTTTGCTGCATGGTGCGGCAGCTTTTGCTGATGTGCGCGAGGCCGATCTATCCACCGCAACCCCGCAGGAGAAGCCACTCCGCCTCGTCACAGAGCTAACCGAAGAAGCGCTCGAGGCTGATCCACTCACGCCGCTCTGGCTGCTGCTTTTCTTAGCTGCGCTGCTGGTGAGCTGGTGGTACAGCCCCTCGGCTAGGTTGGCTGCCTCCGCGCCATCCCCTGCCCCCGCCCCCTGATCATACCCATGACCGTCACTTGCCGCCAGATGCAGGAGATCGAGCAGCGCGCCTTTGCCAGCGGCATCAGCGCTGCCGAGCTGATGGAGCAGGCGGGCTGCGCCATCGCTCGGGAAATCCGGCGTTTTTTCCCTACCCCAGGCACGCTGCTACTCTATCTAGGCAGCGGCAACAATGCCGGTGACGCCCTGGTAGCGGCACGGGAGCTAAAAAAGCTCGGCTGGTCGTTGCTTTTCCGGCTCAGTGGCCCGGTGGAAAAGCTGAAGCCGCTACCACGCGAGCATTTCGATGCTTTTCCACACCCACGCGTGCTGGATGAAGCAGCCGATCTGTCCTTTCAAGACCGCCCCGTAGTCCAGCTCGACGGTCTGCTGGGCATCGGAGCAACAGGCGAAATGCGGCCTGACCTGCGTGCCCTGGCGGCAGAGATGAACGCGCAGCGCCAGCGGTACCAAGCCTGGACGGTGGCCATGGACATCCCCTCCGGCCTGAATGGCGATACCGGTGAGCCTGGCCCAGATGCCGTGGTGGCTGATCTCACCGTGACGGTGGCCTTTGCCAAAACCGGCCTCGTGGCCGATGCCGCGACGCCGCATGTGGGCCGCCTGGCGCTGGTGCCTCTGCGCGGTCTGACGGTGGCGGATGAGCCGGGGCCGCTGCTGCTCACCCCCGAACGGCTGCGCGGCTGGCTGCCACGCCGCAGCTTTGAATTTCACAAAGGCCAGGCTGGCCGCGTGGGCATCCTGGCGGGATCGCCGGGCTTCCTCGGCGCGGCGGAGCTGGTCTGCTTGGGTGCCCTGCACGCAGGGGCGGGCTTGGTCACGCTGCTGGTAAAGGAGGCCGTGTATCCCCTGCTCGCCGCCCGTGTGAGGCCGGAGGTCATGGTGAAGGTGCTCCCGGATTACCGCGATGTGCTGGAGATGAAGTTCGACGCGCTCGGCATCGGCCCCGGGCTTGGCTTTGAGGCGGAGGAGGAAATCCTGCACGTCCTCCAGCACGCCCGCGTGCCCGCCGTGGTGGACGCGGATGCCATCACTCTCGCGGCGCGCTCACCGATGCCCGTTTTTCTCAGCCACACCGCGCCCAGGCTGTTCACACCACATCCAGGGGAAATGGCGCG
>JAIWOJ010000098.1 GCA_020216965.1 Prosthecobacter sp. | reverse complement strand
ATCCATCAGGACTTTACACGCTGTCAAAAAGACGAGGCTGAGCGGCGGCTGATGGAGCGCTTTACTGAAGGGCTTGACTGGCTAGCCACCCAGCGTGGTGCTGCCTTGGAGGCGATCCGGCAGGTGCTGCGCAGCATCATTCAGGGGCAGCGTCTGGACATCCTGCGCTTCCCTGCCGATGGGCAGATGCACTGCCTCTCCACCGCCCAGGAACTGGATGACTACACCTGGCTGGTGGCAGGCTGTGTGGGGGAGTTTTGGACGGAAATGTGTGCTCAGCTACGGCCAGAGTCACTCGCCCCCAGCCAAGGTCTAGCCGAGCTGAAGGCCCAGGGGGCGCGTTTCGGCAAAGGGCTCCAGCTCATCAACATCCTGCGTGATCTTGGCGAAGATCTGGCGGACGGTCGCTGCTATCTGCCCGGCTTTTCTGCGGATGAGGTGCGTCGGGATAGCCGCGTGCTGGAGCCTGTCTGGCAGCATTGGCTGGGCATCTGCTGGGAGCACCTGGGCGCGGGCCTGGACTATGTGACCCAGGTGGCAGATGGCAGGCTGCGCTACGCCACTGCGCTGCCACTTTTCATCGGGGGGAAAACGCTGGCCAAAATGCAAGCGCTGCCGTGGCCGCAGAGGCTTGCCGGGGTGAAGATCGGTAGGATCGAGGTCACGATGATCTTGGCGGAGGCCGCTGTGGCCTGCCGAAGCCCCGCTGGGGCGCGGCGCTTGTTTGCAAAGCTCTCTGAAGGAGCCTGCGCCCTTGCGTGAGCCATGGTTTGCGCGAAGCTAAGCAGTGCCCGAAAGCGATTCCATCACCAAACCCACCGCGCGCTTTGAGGACCTGCGCGGCATCCTGCGTTATGTGCCCCAGTTCCGGCAGCGCGTGTTTGTCATTGCCATTGATGGGGCACTGATGGGGCAGCCAGGCTTTGGCAGCATCCTGCAGGACGTGGCAGTGCTCCAGTCTCTAAATATTGAGGTCGTGCTCGTCTTTGGGGCGCGTGACCAGATGCGCACCCTGGCGGCCAAGCGCGGGGTGACGCTCAGCAGCGATGACGGCATGAGCCGGACAGATGCGGCGACGCTGGAGATCGCCATTGAGGCCATCACCCGCCAGGCCAGTGAACTGATGGCAGACCTGACGGCGCTTGAGCTGCCGGTGGTCATTTCCAATGCCCTGGCTGTGCACCCTGCGGGCGTCATCGATGGAGTGGACCAGGAGCACACGGGCCGCATTGAGCGCGTGGATGCTGAGGCGCTCCAGGTGCTGCTCAGGGCAGATATTATCCCCATTTTGCCACCGCTAGGCTACGATGGCCGTGGAGCGACGCTGCGGCTGAACTCCGACGCTGTGGCCATGGAGGTAGCCATCGCCCTGCACGCGGCAAAGATCATCTTTATCTCGGAGGCGGGCCTAACCCAGCCGGATGGCAGCCGCCTCGCCCAGCTCTCTGTGGCGGAGGCGCGTGAGCTTTTCAAAAAGAAAGACCCACGGCATGATGTGAACCTGCTCTCCAAGCTGCGCTATGGGGCGCTGGCCTGCCAAGAGGGCGTGCCGCGCGTGCATATCGTGGATGGCACGCAGGATGAGGCCCTGCTGGCAGAACTTTTCAGCAATGAAGGCGTGGGTGCCATGATCCATGCGGATGACTACCAGCAGATCCGCCGTGCCCGCTCCAGCGATGTACCCGCCCTGCTGACGATGATGCAGCAGTCGATGG
Source organism: Prosthecobacter sp. (assembly GCA_020216965.1). GTDB lineage: Bacteria > Verrucomicrobiota > Verrucomicrobiia > Verrucomicrobiales > Verrucomicrobiaceae > Prosthecobacter. The sequence goes on along the minus strand of JAIWOJ010000098.1, from coordinate 5,624 downwards.
AAGATGCTGCCCTGGTGCCGCGCACGCGCGAGCAAATCCAGGCCAGGATCAAGGATTTCTTTGTCTTGGAGACGGATGGCAACCCCATCGGCAGCGTGGCCGTGCATGTGTATGAAGAAGAGGCCGGGCGCATCGCCGAATTGGCCTGCCTGTTTGTCAGGCGCAGTCACAAAAATCGTGGCCATGGCCAGCGGTTGGTGGCCTTTGCTGAGGAGGTCGCACGGCAGCGCGGCTGTGGGATGCTGGTGGCCCTGAGCACGCAGGCTTTCCGCTTTTTTGAGGAAAAAATGGGCTTTCAAGTCACCAGCCCAGATGCCCTGCCTGCTGCCCGCCGTGAAAAATACGACCGCAGCGGTCGCAACTCGAAGGTGCTGATTAAGCCCCTGAAGTGAGCGCGTTCATTCTGCACCCATGACCTGCGCCGTTTTTCAGTGCCTCCCCTTTGCCCTCGCCCTGGCTGCCACCCTTCCTGCGGGCTGGGCTGCTGCCCAGCGCCCCGAGGCCATCTCCCCCCAAGTCAAGACCTGCGTGGACAAGGCCGTGAGTTGGCTCATCGCCCAGCAGCAACCCGCCGGAAACATCACCGAGCAGAAGTCCACCCAGTTTCCCCGTCGCGGCGATGTGCCCAGCCACAGTGCGGCGATGACCTCCCTGGCGCTCATGGGCTTGGCGGCCGTGGGGCACCTGCCAAGCAACCCAACGCCCGAAGGCCAGGCAGCCCAGCGCGCGCTTCGATTCATCGTGGATCATGTGGAGCCCGATGAAAACGGCTACCTCGGGCGCAGTGACCGCAGCCGGATGTATGGGCATGGCATCATGACGCTGATGCTGACGGAGATGCTGGGCATGTCCCCCGATGCAGACACAGATCAAAAGGTGCGTGACATGGCTGAAAAGGGCATCCGCCTGATCTTACGCGCCCAGCAGACGCCGAAAAGTGAGGCCAACCGGGGCGGCTGGCGCTATGAACCCAGCAGCAGCGATAGTGACATCAGCGTCAGCGTCTGGCAGCTCATGGCACTGCGCGCGGCGAAAAATAGCGGCATCGAGGTGCCCAAGGAAGCCATCGACAACGCCATCGCCTACATCAAGCGCAGTTACCGTGCTGAGCGTGACAGCAATGGGCGGCTCAAGCAGTTGGAGGCAGCCTTTAGCTACGAGCCCTACGGGGGGCGGCAGACCTTTTCCACGACCTCGGCGGGCCTGCTTTCCCTGCAAGTCGCCGGGCAGTATGACATCCCGGAGGTCATCGGCTCCTCAAACTGGCTGCTGAAATTCCCGCCTGAGGTGAATGAGCCCTGGTTCTTTTACGGGTGCTATTATTATGCCCAGGGCATGTATCAGCGTGGGGGAGATCACGCCGCGACGGCGCGGCAAAAGACGGAAAACATGCTCATCAGCTCCCAGAGCCCTGAGGGCGCTTGGTATCCGCGCAATGGCAATGAAAAGAGTGCCGGGCCGGTGTATGCCACCTCACTCGCTCTGCTGAGCTTGAGCGTTTATCACCACTTCCTGCCCATTTATCAGAAGTGAGCTAGGCCGCGCCAGGGATCAATACACCGGCACGCTGGGGTCCACCTGCTCTGACCAGGCACGGATGCCGCCGGTGACGTTCACGGCGTTTTCAAAACCCAGCTCCTGGAGGGCGGCGACGGCTTTGGCACTGCGGCCGCCTAGCTTGCAGTGAACATACAGGGGCACATCCCGTGGCAGCTCGGCAGCACGGGCGGTGACTTGTGCCAGAGGGATGAGCACGGCACCTTCGATGCGGGCGGTGGCGTGCTCATCGGGCTCACGCACATCCAGCAGGAAGTGGGGGGTGCCTTGGCGGCGTAGGGCGGCGAGGTCTTGGACGCTAATTTCTTTCATGGGGGGAAGGGGACGGATGCCGCAGAAGCCGTCGTAGTCGATCGGTTCTGTGATGCTTGGATGGTCACCGCAGACTGGGCAGGCAGGATCACGCCGCAGGGTGAAGGGCCGGAAGCGCATGGTCAGGGTATCCACATGCAGCAGGCGGCCGAGCAAAGGCTGGCCGATGCCGGTGATGAGCTTCAGGCACTCCAGCGCCTGCAGGGTGCCGATCAGGCCGGGCAGCACGCCCAGCACGCCGCCTTCCGCGCAGGAGGGCACCAGCCCCGGCGCAGGGGGCTGCGGGGACATGCAGCGATAGCAGGGGGCTCCCAGGTGTGGGGCAAAGACGGCCACCTGCCCCTCAAAGCGCAGGATGCTGCCATAGACGTTTGGCTTTTTCAGCCACACGCAGACGTCGTTGGAGAGATAGCGCGTGGGAAAGTTATCCGTGCCGTCGATGACGACATCGTAGTCCGCCGCAATGCGCAGGGCATTGGCTGCGGTGAAGCGCTCTGGGTGGAGGCGCACTTCCAGGTGCGGATTGATGCCCAGCAGGCGCTCACGCGCGGCCTCCAGCTTGGGGCGGCCCAAATCAGCTTGGCGAAAGAGCACCTGCCGCTGGAGGTTGGTCAGTTCCACCACATCCGCATCCACCAGACCTAGCCTGCCGATGCCTGCCGCAGCCAGGTACATCGTGATGGGGCTGCCCAGGCCACCGACACCGATGCACAACACGCTCGCGGCTTTCAGCTTGCGCTGGGCCGCCATGCCAAATTCCGGCATGGCGAGGTGCCTGGCGTAGCGCTGCACCTCCTCTGCCGTGAGTTCTGGCTGGGCATTCATGGCAGATCAGAGACCGACGGCCTGGCGCACCTGTGCCGCAGGCACGCCGCGCAGGGCAAAGATGCGCAGCAGCGTGTCTTCGATCAGGTTATTGGGGCAGGAAGCACCCGCCGTGATGCCGATGGTGACTTCGGCGGCTAAGTCCGCGAGTTTGCCAGAGTAGCTGGTCTTCTCCGCCTTCAGGTGCAGGTCAAAGTGGATGATCTGCTCCAGGGACGTCAGGCACTCTGAGGTGCGGATGAAAAAGGTAGGTAGCTGCTGCTCCCCGATCTCCACCAGGTGGGTGGTGTTTGAGCTATTGTAACCCCCGACCACGAGCAGGAGATCCAGCGGCTTTTTCAGCAGGTCAAAGAGCCCATCCTGCCGGTCCTGGGTGGCACCGCAGATGGTATCAAAGACTTGGAAATTCCCATCACTGCCGCCATCGCGGTCCCTGATGGCCTGCTGGAGGCGGCGCTGGATTTCCTCCGTCTCAGATTTCAGCATGGTGGTCTGATTCGCCACGCCGACGCGCTGGAGGTGCAAGTCGGGATCAAACCCTGGGGAGCAGGCACTGGCCGCACTGAAGCGCTGGAGGAAAAGATCACGATCCCCGCCGTGGCGGATGTAGTCACAGACAAAATCGACATCTGCCAGGGTGAGCACCACGAGGTAGTGGCCGTTCCCATCATCCCCCATGGCGCGGGAGGAGGTCGCGCGCGTCTCTTCGTGGCTGGCCTTGCCGTGGATGATGGAGGTAAAACCGCCCTTGGCATAGCCGCGCACTCGTTTCCACACGCTCATGACATCGCCGCAAGTGGTGTCCACGACCAGGCAGCCACGGCTAGAGATGAGCTTCATCAGGTTCGTCTCTGCCCCAAAGGCAGGAACGATGACGACATCCTCATGGGTCAGTTTTGCCACTTCCTCCTCATGCTTCCCCACCGGGATGCTGATGATGCCCATCTCAGAGAGCTGGCGATTCACCTCGGGGTTGTGGATGATTTCTCCCAGGAGGAAAACGCGCTTTTCAGCAAAGACGCGCCGGGCGGCATAGGCGAGGTCGATCGCGCGCTCCACGCCGTAGCAAAAGCCGAACTCCCGTGCCAGGCGCACCGTCGTCTGGCCGATCTGGAGCACGCTGCCCTGGGCACGCACCGCCTCCACCAGCGGGCTGCGGTAATGTTTTTCCACCTCAGCCTGCACGCGCTCCATGACCTCCGGCGTGCGGACGTTGACCTTGCGGGGGGCTGAAGCTGCAGCGGCGGACATGGGGCGGGCTTGGGCGTAAAGGGGAAGGGAAGGGGGATGAAAAAAGAGGAAGGCGGGATCCCCACCTCCCCCCCGTAAAGTCTCTGAACCGGTGCCAGTTTAGCGCTTGTAGAGCCTGCCGGCGGCCAGGTCATCAAAGAACTGCGGGCTCATCATGTGAGCGCGGTCGGGATTCGGCAGCGGATCGTCGTTGATGATCGGCAGGGTTTTCCCCACGGTATTGTCCTCAGGATGAGAGGGGGCGATGATGAGCGGGGTGCCGACTTTGGTGAGCGAGAACAGTTTCGCTGCCGAGCGGGCAGGCAGGCGGATGCAGCCATGGGTGCAGGGAAAGGGCTTCACAAAACCCCAGTGCAGGCCGTAGGCGGACTTCCATTCCTGCCAGTAGGCCATGGGATAGCCGCGGTCTGGCTCGCTCTGGCGGCGGCGTTTTGCCTCCTTGTACTGGATGCGGTAGGTGCCTGCACCGGTGGAGCCATTCGTGCCCACAGAGCAGGGCGTGGCCAGCAGCACTTTGTCTCCCTCCACCGCATACACGCGCTGGGCCGTGGTGCTCACTTTGACCTTCACGGCGTCAGGATTCGTGGGCTGGATCACCGGCGGGTCAAACTCGTGCCCATACATGTGGCGGGCAGTCTTGGCCGTCTTGCAGCTCGAGAGATTGGCCGCAAGCGCGGCGCAAGCGACGGCGAGGAGGAGGCGATGGATGGCGGGGGATTTCATGGGGCCGCAGTCCTAGCACGCCTCTCCCGTCTCTCCACCGATTTTCTTGCCCCACAAAGATCACTTTGACGCGGGCCGTCGTTTCATGGGAGCATCCCCCATCTCTGCCCATGAAATTTCCCACCCTTCCCATTCTTTGCCTTTCTGCCTACCTGGCCCAGCCCATCCCTGCCCAAGATGCCGCCAAGCCGGAAGCCCCCCAGGGCCAAGAAGAAGCCGCCAAAGAGATGGTGCTTTTCAGTGGCAAGGACCTCGAAGACTGGGAGACGGTGGACATCGGCGGCAGTGGCACCGTGGAGCTGGAAGGCGGCGTCATGATCATCAACCAGGGGGATAGCCTCAGTGGCGTGATTTACAAAAAACCGGAAACCCTCCCGCTCACCAACTATGAAATCAGCCTTTCTGCCAAGCGCCTGCAAGGGGTGGACTTCTTTTGCGGCCTGACCTTCCCCGTCGGGGATCTGAAACGCTGCGCCACCCTCATCTGCGGCGGCTGGGGCGGCAGCGTCACCGGCATCAGCAGCATCGATGACGTGGATGCCAGCAACAATGCCACAGGCACCTACCAAAAGTATGAAGATGACAAATGGTACCGCATCCGCCTGCGCGTGACGCCGGAGAATCTAAGCGTGTGGATCGATGACAAACAGGTCATCGACCAGGACATCAAAGGCCGGAAAATCAGCCTGCGGCCCGGCCCGATCGAAAGCTACCAGCCGCTCGCCATCAGCACCTACAATACCAGTGCCGCCATCCGCCAGGTGCGCCTCAAGCGCCTCTAACCCACGCGCAGGGGCAAAAGCGGCAAGGGAGCGCGGGCACTCCTGCCCGCCCCAGCCCCGTGAGGGGCAAAAGCGGCAAAGGGAGCGCCGACGTCCCGTCGGCATCCTAACCCACGCGCAGCGGGGGAAAATCAAAGGGAGCGCCGACGTCCCGTCGGCATCCTAACCCGCGCA
>JAIWOJ010000097.1 GCA_020216965.1 Prosthecobacter sp. | reverse complement strand
TAGCTGATCTTGTTGTCGCGCAGCAGGCGCGCGGGCTTCCACCCTTCGCTGGCGTAGGGGGCGAAGCTGGTGGCAAAGTGGTCGTTCCAGCCGAGGTCTTCGCGGGTGATCTTGCGGGGCATGGCTGGGCGTGGCTAGATCATTGGCCGGAGGGCAGCAGGCTATCGTAGAGCGCCTTGGTGCGGCGGGCGATGCTGGCCCAACTGAAGCGATCCACGGCGCGCTGGCGGCCTGCCAGGGCCATGCGGCGGCGCTTTTCGGGGTCGGCCATGAGCTTGTTGATGCCTTCGGCAAGGTCGCGCGCGAAGCTCTCAGGATCCGTCGCTTCAAAGGGACTCTGCTGCTGTTGATCCAGCGGGATGAGCAGGCCGGTCTCCTCATGCACCACGACCTCCTTGATGCCGCCGACGGCGCTGGCGACGACGGCGGTCTCGCAGGCCATGGCCTCCAGGTTGATGATGCCAAAGGGCTCGTAGATGGAGGGGCAGCAGAAGACCTCGGCATGGGAGTACATGGCGATCTTTTCCGGCACGGGCAGCATGGACTGGATCCAGACGATGCCATCGCGCTTTGCCTGCTGGGCGGCGACGGCGGCCTCCATCTCGGCCTTGATCTCCGGCGTGTCAGGCGCGCCCGCGCAGAGCACGATCTGGAAGCCGGGGGCCATGCTCTCGATGGCGCGCACGAGGTGGACGATGCCCTTTTGCCGCGTGATGCGGCCGACGAACAAAACATACGGCACCGCAGGGTCCACACCGTGCTTGCGCAGGATGTCGGGTGCCTCCACGCGCTGGTATTCCTCGGGATCAATGCCGTTGTGGATGACGTGGATCTTATGCGGATCGACGGTGAAGAGCCGCAGCAGGTCGGCCTTCGTCTCCTCCGAGACAGCGATCACGGCATCGGCCATCTCAATGGCGGTCTTTTCCAGCCAGCAGGTGAAGTCGTAGCCGCCGCCGAGCTGCTCGCGCTTCCAGGGGCGCAGGGGCTCCAGGGAATGCACGGTGAGCACCATGGGCACGCCGTAGTTCAGCCGGGCGAGGATGCCGCCAAAGTGGGCATACCAAGTGTGCAGGTGGACGACCTGGGCATCAATGGCGCGGGTGTTGAAGTCCAGGCAGCGCTGGAGGGCACCAAAGACGGATTTAAGATTTGGCGGGCACGTCCAGGCGGAGGCGTCCAGGCCCACGCCATGCACGGGGATGCCGTTTTGCACGCCCTCCTGGTCGCCAAAACAGCGCACCTCCACGTCCATGAGCCTGGCCAGCTCCTTGGTGAGGTATTCGACATGCACGCCCGCGCCACCGTAGATGTGGGGCGGGTATTCGTTGGTCAGGAAAAGCGACTTCATGGGGCGGGAGAGAGGCTGCTGTGTATCGCCGGAGGCTGGGGAAGGGCAAGCGAAAGGAGTCGGCGTGCTTGAGGCTTGAGTTGGGCGCGGGTCTTGCCACGATGGCGGCCCATCCATGCTTTATATCTCCACGCGCGGCCAGACGCGCCCCCATACCTTTACCGAAGCTGTCGAAGCCGGCCTCGCCGCAGACGGCGGACTCTTTTTGCCGGAAAAACTGCCCTGCCTGCAGGACAGGCTGCCCGCCTGGGCGGCGCTGGGATATGCGGAGCTGGCGGCGGAGTTTCTCAGCCTCTTCGGCCCGGAGATAAGCCGGGAAGAATGGGGCACGCTGACCGCCGAGGCCTACCGCCGCTTTGACTCGCCCGATGTGGCCCCGCTGAGGAAGCTGGATGATCGGACCTATGTGCTGGAGCTGTGGCACGGGCCCACGCTGGCCTTCAAGGACTTTGCCCTGCAACTGCTGGGCCTGCTCTACAAGCGCCAGGTGCGCCTGACTGGCAAGCGCCTGGCCGTGCTGGGTGCCACCTCAGGAGACACCGGCAGCGCGGCCATCCACGGCTGCATGGGGCAGGAGGGCATCCAGATTTTCATCCTGTATCCAAACGGCCGCGTGGCACCGCTGCAAGAGCGCCAGATGGCCTGCACGGGCGCGGACAATGTCTTTGCCATGCCGGTGCCGGGCACGTTTGATGACGCGCAGCGCGTGGTGAAGGACTGCTTTGGCGACGCTGCCTTTGTCCAGGAGGTGAACCTTTCCGCGGTGAACAGCATCAACATCGCCCGCGTGCTGGCCCAGTGCGTGTATTATGTGTGGGCCTGGCTGCGCCTGCCGGAGCAGGCGCGGGCGACGGCGGAGTTCGTGGTGCCGACGGGGAATTTTGGCAACGTGCTGGCTGGATGGCTCTGCCAGCAGATGGGCATGAAATGCGGCGGCTTCCGCGTGGCGACGAACCAAAATGACATCCTGCACCGCTTCTTCACCAGCGGCGATTACCAGCAGGGTGAGGTCAAGCCCAGCCACGCCCCCAGCATGGACATCCAAGCCGCATCCAATTTTGAGCGCTATCTTTACTACATGCTGAAGGGCGACCAAGGCCGCGTGCGCGAGGTGATGCAGTGCATGAAGCGCAGTGAGCGCGTGACCTTTCCCCGCACGGACTCCACCTTTCGCAGCAGCCGCATGGGCGATGATGAGATCCCTGGGGTGATCGCCCGTGTCTGGAATGAGCATGGTTATGTCATCGACCCCCACACCGCCTGCGCTTTCACCGACATGGCGGCAGACCGTGTGAGCGTGGTGCTCAGCACCGCCAGCCCGGCGAAGTTTCCCGAAGTCGTCCAGGCCGCGACGGGCAGCGAGCCGCTGCATCCGACGCTGGAGGCCCTGAAATCCAAGCCGCTGCAAACGCACCCGCAGGAGGCCAGCGACAGCGCCGTGAAAGCCTTCATCCGCGCCAAACAATAAAGCCATGTGGAGCGAGATCACCAGCCTCTGGCAGTCCCTGCGCGATCCTGAATACGCGCACCTGCTGCTGGAGCCGCTGCCGCTCTATGGTTTGGGCGTCGGTCTCATCCTGCTAACCATCACCACCTTGACCCGTGAGCGCCACACGCGCCTAGCCGTGCTGCTGATGATGATGCTTTGCGCCTTGAGCGTTGCTCCTTATTTGAGCTTCCGCCTGGCGGCTACCCCCCGCATCCTTGCCACCCGTCCAGTCGCCTATGGCCCCGTGATTGAGGCGCAGACCGGACTGCGACAAAGCACGGCTTGGGCCTTTTATCTCGCGGCTGCTGGTTGTGCCCTGGCAGCGGCCATGAGTCGAACTAAGCACTTTCACCACGCCCTGGCTGCCGCCGCGCTCCTCAGCCTGATGGCCTTTTGGCTCAGCCTCTGGCTGCACAAAAAAGAGTGCGAGCTCTACCACCCCAACATCCTGAAACAGGCGGGGAGGAGCCGCTGAGCCTCTTCGCCCGCCCAGCAAAGCGCCTGCAGCTCCGCAGGGTTCTTTCCAAGATTAAGCCAGATCCCGAATTTGCGACAGGCAGGAGTATCTGCATCACCGGAACCCAATTAGGAAAACGCCGCCAAAATGGCAGTGACCGGGGAAGTGTTTAGCAGGTAGTTTTGAAGATCGGACGCCTCTTGGAGGGAGATGGCTGAGCTTCGGCATCGAAATTCAGAGATGACAACCGAAGATGACGCAGAAAACGCAGAGGGTGCGTGTGTGATGAACGTCGGCCCGTTCACGCGAACTCTGTTTCCATGATTTCATCCATCTCTTTGAAAGTGAAGAAAATGAGAAGCAGCCTGGAATCCCATTTTCCTTTTTGGGCTTATGGCTCTTTCGCCGCCTGGATGGCCTCCGCGACGGTTTTGACGCCGCTGGGCTGGTAGGCATCCCAGGGACCGTCGGCGCTGCCGGCGGGCCAGGTGGCGGGATCGGCGTAGAGGTCGTTGGTGTCTTGGTATTCCTGCTGGAGGCGGGTGATCTCGGCTTTCAACTCGGCGAACTTGGCGGCGATGGCCGGGTTTTGCGCGTCGCTTTGGGAATGCAGCAGGTTGCGCTGCTCATTCGGATCGGCGGTGAGGTCGAAAAGCTCATACGCGTCCTGCTTCCAGTAGTGGATGAGCTTGTGCGTGGCGGTGCGCACGCCGAGGTGGGCCACGGTGTTGTGATGACCGGGGTCGTGATAGTAGCGGTAATATATCGTCTTCCGCCAGTCCTGTGGCTCCTCACCGCGCAGCAACGGGGCGATGGAGCGGCCCTGCATGGAGTCGGGCACGGGCAGCCCGGCGAGGTCAAGGAAAGTGGGCGCGAGGTCGATGTTTGCCACGAACTGCGTGGGCACGCTGCCTTTTTTCACGCCAGGACCACGGGCGATCAGCGGCACATGCAGGCCGGGCTCATACATGAAGCGTTTGTCGTAAAGCCCGAGGTCGCCGAGATACCAGCCGTTGTCGGCGGAGTAGATGACGATGGTGTTTTCGGCGAGTCCGGCCTCGTCGAGGTAGTCGAGCACCTTGCCCACGCCATCGTCCACGCCCTGCACGCAGCCGAGGTAGTCGCGCATGTATTTCTGATACTTCCACTTCACCAGCTCTTTGCCGGTGAGCCGCTTGCCATCGACCTCCAGCTCCATCGGCTTCTCATTCATCCACTTTTGCAAAGCGGGGCCTTTGAGGTCGGCGGGCGGCGTGAGCTTCAAATCCCGGCGCGTGAGATCGCGCGCGATGGTCTGCTCATTGATGGGCAAAGCCGTGGGCCGCGTGGCGTAGTCGTCGAAGAGCGTCTCTGGCTCCGGGATCACTTTGTCTTTAAACATCTCCACATGCCGCGTGGCAGGCTCCCAGGCGCGATGCGGTGCTTTTTGGTGCAGCATCAAAAAGAACGGCTTGTCCGCAGGCCGCGTCTTGAGCCATTCGATGCCGAGATCGGTCGTGATGTCCGTGCAGTGGCCTTCGATCGTCGTCTTCTTCTTTCCAGGCAGCAGGAACTGCGGGTTCCAATACGCGCCCTGCCCTGGCAGCACGATCCAGCGGTCAAAGCCGGTGGGATCACTGCCAAGGTGCCACTTGCCAATCATGCCGGTGTGGTAGCCGCCTTGTTGCAGATGCTTCGCCACATTGTCGCGGCTGCCATCGAAGCGATTGAAAACAGGCACGCCATTGAGGTGCGAATACTGCCCGGTGAGCAACGTGGCGCGGCTGGGTGTGCAGATGGAGTTCGTGACAAACGAGTTCGTGAAGCGCGCGCCGTCTTTGGCAAGGCGGTCGAGATGCGGCGTGTGGTTCACCTTCGAGCCATACGCGGAGATGGCATGCTGCGCGTGGTCATCCGAGTAGATGAAGAGGATGTTCGGCCGCGCCGCGAGCAGCGGCGGGCAGACAGCGAGGAGACAAAGAAGGCTGCGGATCATGGGAAATCGTCAACGCCGTTCCGGGGGCGTGATTTCATGCAGAAAGCCGTGACCAAGCTTTTTCACGAGTTCTTCTTCACCGAGCACGCAGCACAAAAGACGGTCTCGGGGGCCATCTCGAGCCTTTCCATCTCAATATCTTTGAGGCACTCCGCGCACCAACCGAACCGGCCCTGGTCTAGCCTTAACCGCGCGGCGGTGAGATCGAGGATGCGCTTCTGCTTCAAGGCCACGGCTGCTTTGGCGACTTCCTGCGCCAGCATCGAGTCCATCCGGGAGATGCGGCCGATGGCGTTGTCCGGGGCCACGGCGGCGGTGCTCTCCGCCGCATCGGCGATCTCCTGCTGGAGCTGCCTGATGAGGGCATCAATCTTGTCTTCAAACTCAAACATCTGGTCAGCGGTAATCATGGCTCGGAAGCATAACGCGGTTCTGTGGCCGCCCAACGTCGTTTGTGCTCGAAAAACGGGTGGGTGCCCTGCCCCACGGGATCGCATTTTCAAGAAAATGCCGTTTTTTCTCAAATGGCTGTTAATGCCGCTCGTCGGTTGAGCGGCTCAAGGTCGATTTCTTATCATCGACATTCAATCCCGCCACCGTGGACGGCCTCATGTGCCGCAGCACGATTAACTTCGGCATGGCGGGCGAGGTCTTCCTCATCGAGGCCCAGCATGGCATCCTGCCGCGTGAAGATGCCGACGCCTCCACCATCGTCCTGGAACGCATGAAGCGCGATGGAGTGAAGCTGCTCTGCTGCGGCAAAGATTTGCAACTTTCCCGAGGCGAAGGCGAAACCGTGCGCCTCACCGTGGAATCCGAAGGCAAAGGCTACGACCTCACCGTGGACAAGCTGCTCGTCGCCGGAGATCGCCCACGTCGGCCTCTACGAAAAGGAGGCCAAGGAGCGCGGCATCGAAGTCACCACCTTCACGCAACCGCTCAGCGAGGTGGACCGCGCCATCCTCGATGGCGAGAAGGAAGGCTTCGTGCGTGTGCATGTGAAGAAGGGCACCGATGAAATCCTCGGTGCCACCATCGTCGCCGAGCACGCCGGAGACATGATCTCGGAACTCACGCTCGCCATGACCAACCAGATCGGCCTCGGCAAGATCGCCTCCACCATCCACCCCTATCCCACCCAGGCCGAAGCCATCCGCAAACTCGGCGATCAATACAACCGCACCCGCCTCACGCCCGGAGTGAAAAACCTCATGACGAAGCTGCTCGCCTGGCGGCATGGCCGCTGAAACGCTACTGATGATTCAAGCATGACCTCCATCACCATCGACACCCTTATGGCCGAAGCGTCGCGCCTTTACGCCCACGCCTATCAACGCCTGGGCCATCATCAAAACGCCCAGGACATCGTGCAGGAGACGCTCATCACCGCCTGGCGCAAGCGCGAGTCCTTTGACGGGCGCTCCACCCTTTCCACCTGGCTCACTGGCATCATGAAGTTCAAAATCCTCGATCACCTGCGCAGCAGCCGACGCACTCCGACCTCGCGTCAGGCGGAACCGACTGCGGAAACAGAAAACTGGGGCACCGATCCCCTGGACCAGCTCTTTGACCGGCGTGGCTCGTGGAAAATGGATCCCAACTACGGCATGGAACTCCTCGCCGAAGCTCCAGACGCACACTCCAACCGTTCCGAGGTGCTCGCCTGGGTGCGCCGCTGTCTGGAGCGCCGGCCCGAGCGGCTGCGCCTGCCTTGCCCCCTGCGTGAGATGGATGACCTGCCCGTGCCTGAGGCCGCCGCCGCCGCAGGCGTCACCCCCGGCAGTGCCGCCGTGCTGCTCACCCGCGCCCGGCATCAGCTCCGTGCCTGCCTCCAACACCACCAGATCACCCCATGAAAACCAACCCGCCACCGCCTGCTCTCAGTTACCGGATCATGCAGGGCATGACCTGGCCGCTGATGAAGCTCATGGGCCTGTCCTGCCGTCACTTTGCCCGGCTGTGCGCCGAGCGCCTGGATCGCACACTCACGCTTGGCGAACGCCTGCGCCTGGTCCTGCACGGCCTGCTCTGCCACGTCTGCCAGCCTCTGCCCCGGCAGCTCGAAAACC
>JAIWOJ010000096.1 GCA_020216965.1 Prosthecobacter sp. | reverse complement strand
GGCAAGTGGGGGATGGCACCTTCACGAACCGCAACAGCCCCGTGCAGGTGGCAGGCACCTGGTCGCAGGTGGCAGCAGGGGGGGGCTACACCGTCGGCATCCGCACGGACGGCACGCTCTGGGCCTGGGGGCTGAATACCAGCGGCCAGCTCGGGGATGGCACCACGACCAACCGCACCAGCCCGGTGCAGATCGGCACAGACACGAACTGGGCGGCGGTCAGTTGCGGTCAAGATTTCACCCTGGCCCTGAAGACGAATGGCACGCTCTGGGCCTGGGGGGGCAATTTTTACAGCCAAGTGGGCAACGGCACCTCCGTCAATCAAACCTCTCCCGTGCAGATCGGCACAGCAACGAACTGGAAATCCATCTGCGCCGGCGGCTTCCATTCAGTGGCGGTGCGCCTGGATGGCACGCTCTGGGCCTGGGGAGATGGCAGTTGGGGTGCCTTGGGGCTGGGAGACACGACTAACGAGCAAATCGAGAAGCTCAGTGCCTCGCTAAGTTGGGGTGCCTTGGGGCTGGGAGACACGACTAACCGGAACACCCCGGTGCGTGTCGGCACTGGCAGCAGTTGGGTGGAGGTGCAAGCAGGCAATGGGCACACTGTGGCACGTCAGGCGGATGGCAGCCTGTGGACCTGCGGCCTGAACACCAACGCCCAGCTCGGCCTGGGCGATCAGACGCAGCGCCTGACGCTGGAGCGCACGGGCCAGGGTGGAGTCTGGGCAACCGTGAACTGTGGCTTTAGCAGCACCTATGTCCTGGCGGCGGATGGCACGCTGCATGTCTGGGGAGAGGGCAGCGGCTACTCTGGGCTCAGCGCGCGCAGCCTCACACGTTCCCTGCCGCCACGCGCCGGGGGCTGGGCGCAGATCTCCATGAGCACCGCGCACCTCATGCTGCGCACGCCGGATGGCAGGCTGTGGGCACAGGGACAGGGGACAAACGGCAGGCTGGGCCTGGGAGACACCGTGTCCCGTCCGACGGCGGTTCCCATGGGCACGCACGATGACTGGTTCCGTGTCAGCGCCGGAAGCACCCACACCCTGGCGATCCGTGAGGATGGCAGCCTCTGGGCCTGGGGCTTGAACACCAGCGGCCAGATTGGCGACGGCACCAGCACGACGCGCCAGACACCCGTCCGGATTGGCACCGCCAACGACTGGGCCAGCATCGCAGCAAGCAGCAATGCTCATTCCTTGGCGACAAAACATGACGGCACGCTCTGGGCCTGGGGACTCAATTCCAACAGCCAGATCGGCGATGGCACCACCACCAGCCGCACCAGCCCGGTGCAGGTCGCGGGCACAGGATGGGTGGCCGTGGCTGCGGGCAGCTTTCACAGCCTGGGGCTGAAATCGGACGGCACGCTCTGGGCCTGGGGATTCAATGGCAACGGCCAGCTCGGCGATGGCACGACCACCAGCCGCAGCACGCCCACGCAGATCGGCACGGCCACGGACTGGGTGGCGATACGCGCCGGGGGCAGCTCCTCCGCCGCTCTCCGTCAAGACGGCAGCCTGTGGACCTGGGGCCTCAATTCCGAAGGCCAACTGGGCAGCGGCACCACGAGCAGCCGCAGCAGCCCAGGCAGGGTTGGTTTGGCGGTGGACTGGGTGGATGTGGCCTGCGGCAGCAATGCCATGGCGGGCCTGCGCGCAGACGGCACGCTCTGGGTCTGGGGTGCTGGCGCTGCGGGGCAGTTGGGGGAGGGAAATGCCGCCAATGCCCTGAGCCCGCGCCAGCTCGGCAATGGCACGACCTGGGTGGCCGTGCAGGCTGGCGAGACCTGCCTAGCCGCGGTGCAGGCGGACGGATCCGTCTGGACGGCGGGCATGACGGGGGGCTTCCGCCTGGGGGCGGCGGCGGGCCGCTCTGCCTTTGCCACCGCGCCGGTGCTGCCGGGGCTTTTCCCCCAGACGCTGGAACAGACAGCCGAGGGCAGCGGGGTGCGCGTCACAGCCTCCAGCGGCCTGCCGGTCTCCCTTTCCCTCCTCTCCGGTCAGGCCACGCTGGCAGGCGGCGTCATCACACCGATGGGTGGGCCTGGATCAACGGTGCGCGTGCTCGCTTGGCAGCCAGGGGATGACACGGCCTGGGATGCGGCCCAGCCCGTGGAGGTGGCGCTCACGCTGCCCTCCGGCCAGCTCACGGTGCTGGATGGGGAGGTGGAGCTCTCCAATGGCGGGGATGAGATCGATTTCGGCATGGCAAACCCGAGCGTGCCGGTGCTGCGGACCTTTACGCTGAAAAACACGGGCTCCGGCCCGCTGAATCTGACCCGCTTGTCCACGTCCTCCACGATCGGTTGGCAGGTCATCACCCAGGGCATGCAGACCGTGCTGGAACCGGAGGAGGAGACGAGCTTCACCGTGGCCTTCCAGTCTGTCCTGGGCGGGCTTTCGCTCACCACGATCCGCATTGAGAGCGATGACCCTGAGGCTCCCTTCACCTTCCGGGCCCATGGCATCAGCCGCTTTGCCCAGAGCATCACCTTTGCCAGCACGCCTGAGCAAGAGTGCGGCACGCCGCTGAATGTGAGCGGCCTGGCGACGGCCAGCAGCGGCCTACCTGTGCTGCTGGAGGTCTCTGAGGGCGATGATGTGGCTACCCTTTCCGGGCACATGCTCATTTTCCTCAAAGCAGGCACGGTGACGCTGCGGGCCACCCAGCCGGGCGGCGGCCTGTATGGCCCGGCAGCGCCAACGAGCCACGCCATCCAGGTGCGGCGTGGGCCGCAGGTGCTGACCTTTGCCACAGGGCTGCCCACTAGCATCAGCCACCGGGGCACGGTTTCCCTGGCAGCCACCTCCAGCCGTGGGCTCACCCCCATCACCTTCCGGGTGGTCAGCGGACCGGGCCAGCTTTCTGGCAGCAACCTGAGCTTTAGCGGCCCCGGCGAGGTGCTGATCGAGGCGGCCCAGGCCGGGGATGCGGCCTTCCTGCCCACCACGGCGGAGCGCTCGTTCTTGTCCACGAATGCTGCCCCTGTGGCCCTGGCGCAGAGCCTGAGCACGCCAGACAGTGTGCCGCTACCCCTGACGCTGACGGGGCAAGATGCCGATGAGGATCCGCTAGTCTTCATGGTCGTCACGCCACCGGCGCATGGCACCCTCAGCGGCACGTCTCCTGCCCTGGCGTATGTCTCAGAGCCCGGTTACGCAGGGCCAGACAGCTTCACCTTCAAAGCCTGGGATGGTTTTGCGGAATCTGCCCCCGTGACGGTGGAAATCACCGTCACCCCGGTCGCACCGGCCTTGGCAGGCAGCGCGCCGCCGGTAGTGGTGAATCCTGGGGGGCGCGCCATGCTGCAGGTGCCGCACACAGGTTCACGGCCCCTATCCTACCAGTGGTGGAAAGGCTCCCTGCTGCTGGAGGGGAAGACGGACAGCACGCTCGTGATCGACCCTGCGGCGGAGGCGGATGAGGGCAGCTACAGCGTGGTCATCAGCAACAGCGCAGGCAACGTCACCGGCGGCCCGGCTGTGCTCCAGGTAAATGACCCCGTGCAGTTCACCCAGCAGCCACTTTCCCAAGCCATCGGTGAATTCCATGATGTGGAGCTGTCCGTGCAGACCACAGGCACCGCTCCCATCACTTACCAATGGTTCCGCGGCACCACGCCCATCCCAGGAGCGACTGGGCGCACCCTGACGATCTCTAGCATCATGGTCAACCAGGCAGGCAGCTACCATGTGGTGGCGACCAACCCCGTGGGCAGTGTGCCCAGTGCGGTGGCCGTGCTGGATGTGGTGGGTATCACGCCGCGCATCACCCAGCAGCCCACGCACCAGATGGTCCACGCGGGCGGCGTCATCAGCCTGGAGGTGGCCGCCCTAGGCCGCCGCCCCCTGGCGTATCAGTGGCTGTTCAATGGGCGGAAGCTACCCGGTGCCACTGGCCCGCGGCTGGACTGGTACAATGCAGGCGCGGCCCAGGCCGGGAAATACTCAGTGCTCGTCTCCACCTCTGCAGGCGCGCGGATCAGCGAGGTGGCCGAGGTCGGCGTGGTGGTGAACCAGCCCGCCCGCCTGACCCTGGCAGAAAATGGCAGCACGACCCTGCGCGTGACCACCGCTGGCAATGGCCTGACGTACACCTGGACCCGCCAAGGAGCCGCCATGCCACCGCTGTCGCGTGCCAAGCCCTCCGCCGATGGCAAATCCCTCGTCTTTACCAAGGCGCAGAGTGAGGACTCTGGCACCTATTTCTGCCAGGTCACCGGCCCAGGGGGCACCCTACCTGGCGGCACGCTCACCCTGTCCATCTTTGACACCGCCCCAGACCTGCTGGATGACCAGCAAATGCCGCCCGCGATGGTGGGCGGATTTTTCACCCACCAAATCCGCCTGAACGGCGGCGGCGAATCCACCCCGAGCAGTTACACGGTGCAAAACCTGCCCCCTGGGCTGACGGTGAACGCGCTGGGCCTCATCAGCGGGCGGCCCACCGTGGCTGGCACCCGCAACCTGAAAATCAAAGCCACGAATCGACATGGCTCAGACGAGGTCACTGCCACTTTGATCGTCAAGCCGTTCCCGGCTAGGCTCTCGGGTGTCTGGACAGGTGTGGTGACGCGGAACACGCCGCTGAATCTCGGCCTTGGCGGCAGGCTGGACCTGACGGTGGCCGCCCTGGGCGCAGTGAGTGGTCGGCTCACCCTGGGCAGCCTACCTGCCTACGCGCTCACGGGTGCCGTGACACTGGATGCCACGGAGGTGGTGCCGCCCAAGCTGCTGCTCACCCTGCCACGCACCGGCAGCCCCACCCCCGCGCCCTTGCAGTTGGAGATCATCTTTGACACCAGCATGGGAACGACCTCCGAGGGTTCTCTGGTGCGTGCGCTCACAGAATCCGCCAGCATTGAGGCTTGGCGAAACCCGTGGAAAACAGGCACAAACCCATGCGCCTTCCCAGGCTTCCACACCTTTGCCATGCGCCGCACGGTGGAGGAATTCACGGATGCCGCCGTGCCGCACGGCCATGGCTACGGCTCCTTTACCGTGGCGGCAGCAGGCACCACCACGATCAGCGGCAGGACGGCGGACGGGGAGCCCTTTACCAGCGCCAGCCCCATGGGCGGCCAGGGGCAGCTCGCCATCTTTAGCCTGCAATACCCCGCCCCAGGGCGGGGCAGCCTGCGCGGCATCCTCCAGGTCAGTGCGGGTGCCCGTGCGGACATCAGCACGGACAACCTCGTGGATGGCAGCCTGGATTGGAGCCGCCCGGACAAGCGCCCTAAGGGCGGCGTGGTCTATCCTGCCGGGTTTGGCCCCATCTCTCTCACCGCCACTGGGGGTGCCTATCTGGCACCGCCACGGCACCTTGGTTTAGGCTCCGGCCTGAACATCGCCAAACTCACCTTTGCTGGCGGGGGCGTGGCCTTCTCTCAGGTCAATCCAGACAGTGGCATCCATCTTGATTTCCTCAACCGCCTCAGCCCTGGCACTCCAAACTTGGGCAATCTCACCCTGCGCTCCACGGCGAGCCTGGCGACCTTCAGCGGCGACTTCACCCTGAATGACCCCCACTGGCAGAAGCCACCCCCTGCCCGCTGGACGCGCAAGGTGCCCTTCCAGGGCATGGTGATCCATCGTGCTGGGCTCTACTGGGGTGCGGGTTACTACCTCCTCCCTGCCCTGCCCACCGCAGACCCGGTGAAATTCCCACCGCTGCAATTTTCTGGCCGCGTGCTTTGGGAGCGCAATGGCCCCTGAAGCCGGATGATGAAGTCCCCCATTGAGGCAGACACTCTGGGCTGCCGCAGAGCCCGCTTTTCCAAGCAAGACGGAAACACGCTGCCACCGCATCACATCCTCGCGGTGGCAGCCATGGCTCACTGGGTGGCAAATTTGGTCAAGAGTCCACGACTGCGGGTTAGCTTCAAAATCCACAAAAAGAGCCCGCCTGCCAGGGCCATGAACAGCAGGTTGAGCCCGGCGGACATCCACAGGTAATCCCATCTCATGGCACCCGTTTTCATCACATCACGCATTCCCTCAAAGATGTAAGTGGGTGGGAAACACCAGGCGATGGGCTGAGACCAGGCCGGCATGTCCTCCACCCGGTAAAAGACGGCCACCACTGGCTGGAAGAAGAACGGCACCGCCCAGGCCAGCGACTCCGCCGCCTGCCCCCAGCGCAGGATCAGCGCTGTGGAGATCATGCCGAGCGACCAACCAAACAGCATCAAATTCGCAAAAAACGGGATCAGCCACCAGCCTAGGCTAAAGACATTGAAGGTGTAACCGACCCAGGAAATCAGACTCAACACGATGGCCGTGACCACGATGCGCAGGAAGCCGACGACAAAGGTCGCGCCGACATATTCCGTGGTGCGCACGGGGGCCACAAAGACGTTCAGCAGATTGCGCGTCCATACATCCTCCAGGAAAGAGATCGCCACTCCCTGCTGGGCGCGGAACATGATGTCCCACAAAATCATGCCGCCGAGGAAGAAGAGCACAAAACTGCCGAACTCAGCGCTGCTGTTCTTTTGGATAAAGACCGTGACATTCCCCCACACGACCAGATCGACCACCGGCCAAAAAATCAACTCCACCATGCGCATCGGCGTGCGGGTGTAGAGGAATAAGTAGCGCAGGACGAGCGCGCTGATGGTGTGCAGATTCATGGTCTTTGGTTATTTCGTTATCGGCTATCCGTTCGAGGCTGGCTGGGATCGGACTCTGTGCTCTCTGCTCTGTGCTCTGTGCTCTGTGCTCTGTGCCCTGTGCTCTGTGCCCTGTGCCCTGTGCTCTGTGCCCTGTGCTCTGTGCCCTGTGCTCTGTGCCCATTTCTATGCCGGTGTCAGGCTTCATCGACGATCTCCCCATCGCGCGCGATTTTGATAAACACATCCTCCAGGGATGAGCTGCTGGAGCGGGCGACAATTTCCGAGGGTGTGCCTTCACAGACAATGCGGCCCTTGTGCAGGAAGATGACCCGGTCGCAGACCTCCTCAATGTCGCGCATATTGTGGGACGTGTAGAGGATGCCGATGTTTCGCTCCCGCTGCACCTTGCGCACGACCTTGCGCACCTTGTCAGCAATGTCGGGATCTAGGCTGGCCGTCGGCTCATCCAGCATGAGTAGCTCAGGGTCATTCAGAAAGGCTTTGACCAGGTTCACCCGCGTTGATTCGCCTGCCGAAAGCTGGCCGGTCACCCGTTTTGCTAGGTGGGAAATTTCCAGCAGTTCCATCAGTTCGGCGATTTTCTTTTTGGGCTCCCGCACCCCGTAGATTTTGGCAAAGACGAGCAGGTTTTGACCTACCAGCAGGTTTCCCGGCAGCGCTGTGTAAGCGGAGGAGAAATTCGCCCGGCGCAGAATCTCAATGCGATGGCGCTGGAGCTCCATGGAGAAAGCATAGAGT
>JAIWOJ010000095.1 GCA_020216965.1 Prosthecobacter sp. | reverse complement strand
GACCGCGTGCCGCAGGTGTATGTGCATGACCACCGCGTGCTCAACCTGGACCCCAAAGACCCTCTCTGGGTCGGAGACCAAGCGCCGGATGAAAACCATCCCACCGGCATCACGCACCGGGACACGCTGCGGATGAACTGGACGCACGGCCACAACAATACCATCCACAATGGCATCAGCCGCATCGGCTTCTACACCGGCGGGCAGGCCGCGCGCTTTCGCGACGAGGATTTGGGGGATGAGTGGGTCAAGCGCAGCAACACCTGGATCGAGGCGCACAAGGACCAGCCGTTTTTCCTTTTCTTCGCCAGCCATGACATCCACGTGCCGCGCATGCCGCATGAGCGCTTCCAGGGCAATACGCCGCTCGGATTCCGAGGCGACTGCATCGTGGAGTTTGACTGGTGTGTGGGCGAGATCATGAAGACGCTTGATCGGCTGAAATTGGCGGAAAACACCTTCATCGTGCTTTGCTCCGACAACGGCCCAGTGCTAGACGATGGCTACGCAGACGGCGCAGTAGAAAAGCTCGGCTCTCACGAGCCCGCTGGCCCCTACAGCGGTGGCAAATACAGCGTCTTGGAAGGGGGTACGCGCACGCCCTTCATCACGCGCTGGCTAGGTCGCATCAAGCCGGGCGTTTCCGATGAGGTCGTGTGCACCGTGGACCTAGCGGCCAGCATGGCGGCACTGGTCGGCGTTTCACTTCCTGAAAATGCCTGCCTGGACAGCCTAAACGTGTTGCCCGCCCTGCTTGGGGAAGCTGGAGCCAAAGGCCGCGATCATCTCCTGCAGCAGGATAACAACGGCGTGAACCTGGGCCTGCGCATGGGGGAATGGAAGCTCGTCCGCTCAAAGCAGCAGGGTAAGCCTAAAGCCATTGTCACCCTAAAGCAGCGTGCCGAAAGTAACCGTCAGCATAGGCTCTACCATCTGCCTAAGGATCCGGCAGAACTCAAGGATCTAAGCGCCCAACATCCTGAGAAGACCCAGGAAATGATCGCCCGGCTGGAAAGCATCCTCGCTGCAGGCCGCACCAGGAATTGAGCTGCCTACGTTTTGATAGCCCTGGATTTGGCTGGCATACACGGAGAGGTAAAGGATAGTTGGCGTGCATGTCCGCCCACCCTCATTCGCCTGAAAGCCTGCCCGCGCGCCTCATGGTGTGGGGCTGCGGTACACTGCTTGGGTTACTAGCGGCAGATGCTGTGATTGGCAGCTACAATGCAGGACTTTTGCCTCTTAAACCCGTGCTCTTCACCTTGGGGGCTGTGGCTGCCTGTCTAGGTGCCACTTTGCTGAATAAGCCACGTTTCGCGCCCGTGGTCTTTCTTGTCCTGGCTCTCCCGCTGGTACGCACTTTTGATGCGATCGTGCTGCAACGGGCTGCTGCTAGCCATGCTGGGCAGACAGGCATGGACCTGCTGCGCATGATGCTGGTGCTCGTGGCGATCCTTGGTGTTCTGTCCACAGAACATGGTTTGCGCACCGTTCGCTGGGCTGCCGTTCTTGCCATCTTACTCACCGTGGCCTCAGAGTTGGCGGAAGCCGCTGGATTGGCAAAGTTCACCAGCATCCCAGGACGTTACTCAGGCTTCAACGGTCATCCCAATTTCCCCCCCGTTTTGCTCTGTGAAATGCTAGGCATCTGCTTTGCTCTGCTGCCCAGCTTTCGACTGAATTTTCTGCTCATCTGTCTTTCCTATGTGGGAGTTGGGCTCACCTATGGCAGGAGCGGTTTTGTGGTGCTAACGCTCATGTCTTGCCTCTACATCCTGAAGAACGCGCGCCGGAATCTAGGCTTCCTGCTCTTGTGCGCTGCCATCGCAGTGCCACTCGCAGGGGCGGGCGTGGCTATCTTGCAAAGCAGCACCCAAAAAGGAATCACCAAAGATAAAAACACGGCCGACCGGATGGAGGCGATCCTAAACCTAGATTTTGAAAAATTAAAATCCCCTGAGCGCGCCAAGGACCTCGCAGATGGTTGGGAGGCTGTCTTGCAGAAACCTCTGCTCGGTCATGGCACCGGCATGTCAGGATCGCGCTGGGTTCCTCACAATGAATATGTTTCTCTATGGTTGGAGATGGGCATTCCTGGCTTGCTGCTCTTTGTGGGCACGTTGGGTGCTCTCGTACTGCGCAGCGTGATGACTGGAGGCACGGCT
The DNA here is from genome assembly GCA_020216965.1 of Prosthecobacter sp. GTDB lineage: Bacteria > Verrucomicrobiota > Verrucomicrobiia > Verrucomicrobiales > Verrucomicrobiaceae > Prosthecobacter. The sequence continues at coordinate 5,264 of JAIWOJ010000095.1, read as the reverse complement.
GGGTATCTGGTTTTTGCCATCATGGCCTATACCCCAGCCGGCCAGGGGCGCATTGAGATGCCCCATTTTTGCCTAGCCATCAGCACGGCGGCGATGTTGCTCTGGCCCAGACGCTACCTCCTCGTGACGCGAAGTGCTAGCAAAAGCAGCGGCCCCACCACGCAAGGGAGCAGCAACCACCACCCCCTAGTGGGCTGATTGGAAGCGCTCTCCTGCCCTCCCTGCCCTTGCCTGGTCTCAGCTAGCTTCGAAGGATTCGACGCTGCCTGGATGACTTTAGGCGCAGTGGGAATTTTCTCAGGCCGACTGCTTTCTCCAGGAAAGATGACCTGCACACGGGGCTCAGTAGAGACTGGTGTGCGAACCAAAAGGATCAGGCTCACTTGCGCCGATGGTGCATAGCTCAGAGAAAAATCCCCCGCGCCTGTCGGCACCATACCACGCACAGTGGCCAGTAGATGCACCTCCTCAGTGTCTTCCCTGAGTGGAGTGTTGGTGGCACCATCTAGCGGCTGCCATTCGATCTCGGGTAGGGGTAAGGACTGGCCATCAAACTTGACCAGCAACTGCCCACGCAGCATGTCAGCTGCCATCTGCAAAGACAATGCTTTCTGCTCCGCAGACTGCTCTAGATACCAAGCAGCATCCAAAGGAGCGAGCATGGATGGCGTGCGAGAGAGAAAGGTGCGCGGGTCCAAGTTCACGCGCATCTCAAAGCTGCCATTTTCCTCAAAATCCGCTTCCACCGTCATGTTAGGTACTTGGTGGGCAGTTACCGCTTGGGCCCCTACCCCCAGCAAGAAGCAGGTAAGGAGGCTTTTCAGACGTGAGCGAAGCATAAACTGCCCTTTTTGGCACATCACATGGCCTGTGCAATGGCAGGATCATTGACGCCGAACACTTGTAGAAAGGAAAAGCCCAAACCGCGCCCAAGCCTTCATTTGACTCCCTGCCCTCATCCTCTACCTGAAGATTGCATTACAGAGCCCTCTACCCATGTCTAGCCCAGCCCACAATTACACTGAAGACAGTATTAAATCCCTAGATTGGCGCGAGCACATCCGCCTACGCCCCGGCATGTATATCGGTAAGCTGGGCGACGGCTCCCAGCCAGAGGACGGTATCTATGTACTCCTCAAAGAGGTTGTGGATAACTGCGTGGACGAGCACGTCATGGGTTTCGGCAAGATCATTGAGATCACCATCACCGAAGACAACCTATGCACCATCCGTGACTACGGGCGTGGCATCCCCCTGGGTAAGCTTATGGAGTGCGCTGCCCAGATCAACACAGGTGCCAAGTATGATAGCGAGGTCTTTAAGCGCTCCGTCGGCCTCAACGGAGTCGGTATCAAGGCCGTTAATGCACTTTCCGAACGCTTTGAAATCCAAGCCGTGCGCGAAAAGCAGACGCGCACCATTACATTCAGCCGCGGCGAAGTCATTCAAGACATGCCTCGACCTCAGCCCTGCGAGGAGGAAAACGGCACTCGCATCGCCTTCCGACCAGATCCCACTTCCTTTAGCCCGAAGGTAAAGTTCAATCTTGATTTCGTCCGCGAGATGCTGCGCTACTACGCCTGGCTGAACCCCGGGTTGACGCTGAAGCTCAACGGCGAGACCTTTAAGTCCAAAGAGGGTCTTCGCGACCTCATCGCTGCCAAACTCACCGAAAGCCCCCTCTACCCTGTCATCCACCTTGATGGGCCAGATGTCGAGATAGCCTTCACGCACGGCACGGGCTATGGAGAGGAGTTCTACACCTTCGTCAACGGCCAACACACGACCCAAGGAGGCACCCACCTAGCCGCCTTCCGTGAAGCCGTCGTTCAAGAGTGCCGTGAGTTCTTCAAAAAACAGTATGAGCCCAGTGATGTGCGCACTGGCATCATCGCTGCTGTTTCTGTCAAAGTTCAGGAACCCGTTTTTGAGTCCCAGACGAAGACGAAGCTAGGTTCCACACACATGGAACCGAATGGGCGCAATTTGCGCACGCACATCATCAATACGGTGGTCAAGGCTTTGGACAATTACCTCCACAAGCACGCGGAGGCGGCCAAAGCGCTCCAAGAAAAGATCCAGGCCAACGAAAAAGAGCGCAAGGAAATCAGTGGCATTCAGAAAGCAGCACGTGAGAACGCCCGCAAGGCCAAGGTCCACAACAAAAAGCTACGTGACTGTCGCATCCACCTAGACAGCAAAGACAAGCGTCGGGAAGAAAGCACCATCTTCATCACCGAAGGGGATAGTGCCTCTGGCAGCATCACCAAAAGTCGCGATGTGGAGACACAAGCTGTCTTTTCTCTTCGTGGCAAGCCGTTGAACTGCTTCGGCCTGACCCGAAAGGTCGTGTATGAAAATGAGGAATTCTACCTCCTCGCCAACGCACTTCAGATCGACGAAAACGTCGAAGATCTGCGCTTTAACAAAATCGTTCTTGCGACCGATGCTGACGTGGACGGGATGCACATCCGCCTGCTCATGATTACCTGGTTTCTCCAGTTTTTCCCCGAGCTAGCCCACATCCCAAACGTGCGCGAAGGGCATCTCTACATCCTCCAGACCCCCCTCTTCCGCGTCCGCAATAAAAAGGAAACCTTTTATTGCTACAGCGATGAAGAGCGTCAGCGCGCCATCCACCGCTGTGGAAAAAACGCCGAGATCACCCGCTTTAAAGGCTTGGGCGAGATCAGTCCCGATGAGTTCAAGCACTTCATCGGGCCTAAGATGCGGCTAGAGCCTGTGATCCTGCCCGAGCATAAGAACATCAAAGAACTACTCTCTTACTACATGGGAAAAAACACACCCGAGCGACAGGCGGACATCATTCAAAACCTGCGTATTGAAAAAGAACTGGAGTTTAAGGAAACTCCCAGCGAAGAACTACCTGAGGCTGCCTGAGTCTTTGGCAACTTCCTCTTGTCGCCTTGTGATGATGCCTGAAATACTTGTTATCTAGCATCACTCAAACACGGCGGCGTTTCCCCCACATGAACAGCAGCACATGAAAATTTTGGTCACTGGTAGAGGTGGGCGTGAGCACGCCCTGATTACAGCTCTAAGCGAGTCCCCAGGCAGCCACGAACTCTTCGCCTATCCAGGCAGCGATGCCATAGCCAGCCTGGCCAAGAGAGTGGATGCCCCTTCCCTGCCCGCACTGATCGAATGGATGAAGACGGAGGGGATCGATCTTTGCGTGGCCGGTGAAGAAGCCCTGCTGGTGAAAGATGACGGCCTCGCCAATCTATGTGAGCAGGCAGGCATCCCCTGCTGGGGACCGCGCAAAGAAGCCGCGCAGATGGAGGCTTCCAAGGCATTTGCTAAAGCGTTTCTCAAGCGCCACGGCATCCCGACGGCTGACTACACAGTTTGCACCACTGCCGCTGAGGCGCTTGCTGCCCTCAGTAGCTTTCCTATTGTTTTGAAGTTCGATGGCCTCGCTGCCGGCAAAGGTGTGGCTGTGTGTGCGACACGAGAGGAAGCTGAGACTTTCATTCGTGAGGTGCTGGAGCAACGAATTTTCGGTCCTGGAAATCTCGTCGTCGAAACCTGTCTCACGGGGCCTGAATTGTCTGTTTTTGCCTCCATCTGTGACAACAAATATCACATACTGATGCCCGCGCGTGATTACAAGCGCATTCATGATCGAGATGAAGGCCCAAACACGGGTGGCATGGGAGCGGTAGCTAGCCGTGAAATCGTGACTGCGGAACTCTTGGCTCAGATCGAGACTGAGATCATCGCTCCTACGGTCCAGGGGCTTTTGAAGGATGGTCTGCGCTACCGTGGCTTCCTTTACTTCGGTCTCATGCTGACTCCAGATGGCCCGAAGGTGATCGAATACAACTGCCGCTTTGGCGATCCTGAGGCGGAGGCGGTGATGCCATTGCTGCGTGGAGATTTTGCGGGTTATGTGGCCGCAGCTGCCACAGGAAAATTGGAAACCAACCTGATTCATTTTGCGCAAGGCTGGAGCATCTGTGTCATCTCAGCATCCGCTGGTTATCCCGCAAGTTCGCGCTCAGGCGATCTTATCCACGGCTTAGAGCTTGTGGATGGCGTTCGTGTTTATCACTGCGGCACTCGCCAGAATTCCACCGGAAAATTTGAAACGAACGGCGGGCGTGTCCTGGCTGTGGTGGCCACAGGTGCTTCCCGCGCGGAGGCTCGAGATAAAGCCTATGCTGAATCTGCAAAAATCAGCTTCGAAGGCTTACAACGCAGGAGCGATATCGGACGTATGCATTTTGAATGAGCGAGGTGGACTAACGACTTAGGCCACCTCACCGGACAGGAAAATGGTTGAAAACCTGCCAGCTCGCAGCCCGATTATTCCACCCCCAAAACCCATACATGAAAATCAATACCCTCCTCACCGCCGCTTGTAGCCTTCTGATCGCAGCGACCATCCTTGCTCAGGATGCTGATACCGCTGTCATTGAATTGAAGCCACATGCCACCAACCCACTAGGCTACGATAAAACCGACCTGACCGTTAAAGCTGGGCAAAAGGTCAAGCTAACCCTGAATAACACTGGCAGCATAGCACCGCAGCCACACAATTTCTTGCTCATCAAGCCAGGTAAAGACCAAGCTGTCGGTGCTCAGGCAAACGCCATGATCACAGATCCTAATGCGATGGCGAAGGGCTATATCCCTGATGCATCCAAGGATGACATCATTGCCAACACCAAACTCGTTCAGCCAAATAATAGTGAGACGATCGAGTTCACGGCACCAGCCGAGGCTGGAGATTACCCCTACATGTGCACATTTCCTGGCCACTGGCTGCTGATGAAAGGCGTCTTACATGTGACTAAATGACACCATCCTGAGGAAGGCGGGCTCGGGATTCCGCTTTCCTCATTTCCCGCATCTCACTTTGATCTCACCATTTATGAAACACATTCTCAAATTACTCGCTTTTTCCATACTGAGCAGTTCAGCCATGGCAGAGGATGGCAAGCTAGCTGTTGCTGGCTTAAATTTTGCCTACCCAAGCACTTGGTCATCTATTCCGCCGACTAGCCCTATGCGCGCTGGCACGTTACAGGTCACTGTCGATGGAACTGAGAAGCCCCTGGAGATCGTCTTTTTTTATTTTGGCGCAGGTCAGGGAGGCGATGCCAAGGCCAACGTGGACCGCTGGCTAGGTCAGTTCGCCAGCACTCCTGAGTCAAAAACGGAGGAACTTGATGCCAATGGCACCAAGGTGACGCTGGTGACTGCCACTGGTACCTACAATGATGGCCCGATGTTTGGCC